>NZ_JAQUAL010000221.1:0-3416 GCF_028687295.1 Simplicispira sp. | reverse complement strand
CATCATGGCAATCCCGATGATGCTCATCAGGCCATAGTCTGTCGTGAAAAGATCGTTCAGCAGCTTCATCGGAGCCCTCCTGTTGGAATAAAAAAACCATTGTATTGGCGCGGATTCTGGCCAGAGCGGCGCGGTTCCATGTTGACGCACGTCAACCGTGCGGGCCGCGCCTGCACGTTCCTGGAACCCGCTCTACCATCCATGCCATGAGTACCTCTTCTGTCAGCGCCCCGGGCGCCACCCCTTTGCGCCAGGACGCGCGCACCATCGGCCTGATTGGGCTGGCCCACGGCAGTTCGCATTTTTTCCACATGCTGTTGCCGCCCTTGTTTCCGTGGCTGATTGCCGAGTTCGGTTTCAGCTACTCGGAGCTGGGGCTGCTGGTCACGGTGTTTTTTGTGGTGTCGGGCGTGGGGCAGGCGCTGGCGGGGTTTCTGGTTGACAAGGTGGGCGCGCGGCCTGTGCTGTTTGTTGCGCTGGCCTGCTTTGCCTTGGCGGGGCTGGTGGCGGGCACCGCCGGGGGGTATGCCGGGCTGGTGGTGGCGGCGGCGCTGGCGGGGCTGGGCAATGCGCCTTTCCATCCGGTGGACTTCACCATCCTGAACAAGCGCGTGTCGCAGGCGCGGCTGGGCCATGCGTTTTCGGTGCATGGCATCTCGGGCAACCTGGGCTGGGCGACGGCGCCGCTGTTCATGGCGGGGATTGCCACGGCCACGGGTTCCTGGCGCATCGCCTGCCTGAGCGGTGCGGCGCTGGCCGTGCTGGTGCTGGCGGTGATGGTCTGGCAGCGTGACGCGCTGGACGACCGCCAGGGCGCCTGGGCGCACCAGAGCACACCGGGCGCCGCCGGTGCGCCGCCCGCCGAACACCCGATGGCGTTTTTGCGCTTGCCGTCGGTGTGGCTGTGTTTCTCGTTCTTCTTCTGGAGCACGTGCGCGCTCAGTGCCATCCAGAGCTTTGCCAGCCCGGCGCTGCAAACCATGTACGGCCTGCCGCTGAGCCTGACGGCGCTGGTCGTCACGGGCTACATGCTGTGCGGTGCGGCGGGCATGGTGGTGGGCGGCTTCCTGGTGGGGCGGGTGGCGCGGCTGGAGAAAATCATCTCGGTGTGCCTGGCCGCCGCAGCGGTGCTGCTGGTGCTGGTGGGCACGGGCTGGCTGCCCGGTATGGCCGCCGTGGTGGTAGCGGCGCTGGCGGGCTTGGGCACGGGCATTGCCAGCCCGTCGCGCGACATGCTGATCAAGCGCGCCGCGCCGCCCGGGGCCACGGGGCGCGTGTATGGCACGGTGTATTCGGGGCTGGATTTGGGCTTTTCGGTGGCGGCGCCGGTGTTTGGCGCGCTGCTCGACCGGGGGCTGACCGGGGGCATCTTCTACGGCTCGGCGCTGGCCCTGTTGCTGAGTGTGGGCTCGGCAGCGCTGGTGGGGGCGGGGGTGGCCGCGCAGGTACGGCGCAGCGCGGCCACACCGGCCTGAGGCAAAAAATAGAGGCCAAATCGGTCTCAAACGCCCGCGTAGTGGGCGCAAGCAGCTCTCATCTCAGGAGTGTTGAATGGGGCCAGGGTGGCCTGCCGGGCTAGGGTGCCGCGCCCGACGGCCCTTGGTGGAACACCAATTCCTGCACCACGCGCCCGCCCACCAGGTGCTCGGTGACGATGCGGTCCATATGGCCCGGCGTGACGTTGTAGTACCAGGTGCCGTCGGGCTGCACGCACACCACGGGCCCGCCCTTGCAGGCCGCAAAGCAACCGACGCGGCTGCGCTTGACGCGCAAATCCCCCTCGTGCAGGCCCGCCGCCTTGAGCTTGTCGCCCAGGCTGTCGAACAGGGTTTGCGCTTCGCCCTCGGGGGCGCAGCGCGGGCCGGTGCAGACCAGCAGGTGGCGGCGGTAGCTGCCAATGCGGGGCCGCACCACGGCAGTGGTTGTGCTGGCGCTGGCGTCGGGTGCGGGGCTGGGGGCTTGGCTCATGCAGGGCTTTCTTCAACAGGGATGCTGGCGGTCGCCGTAGCGGGCAGCGGTTGGTGCAGGGCCGCGTCGATGTAGTCCAGCGGCAGGCGGTGGCGCTGCGCCAGGCTCTGGGCGCTGGCGCCTGCGGCATGGTCGTGGTGCAGTTGCTCCAGCCAGCCCTCCAGCCCGCTGGAGAGCGAGCGGCCTGCGCGCTCCCCGGCGTGGGCGGCGCCGTCGCCCGCTACGTCGTACTTGTTGGCATAGCCGCGCGGCGTGACCATCAGGCCGTGGCGCACCACGGTGTTGCTGTTGCCAATCAGCACCGTGCTGAGCATGCCGATGTCGGCCTCGGCCATCGTGGCCAGTGTGGTGAAGGTGATGGTTTCGCGCCGCCGGTAAGCGCTTTTGACGATGGCCACGGGCGTGTCGGGGCTGCGGTGGCGCAAAAACAGCCGCTGCGCTTCGATGATCTGGCGCGTGCGCCGCCCGCTCTTGGGGTTGTACAGCGCCACGACAAAATCAGCAGCGGCGGCGGCATCGAGCCGCCGGGCAATGGTGGGCCAGGGCGTGAGCAAGTCCGACAGCGAGATGGCACAAAAGTCGTGCGTCAGCGGCGCGCCCACGCGGGCGGCGCAGCTGTTGAGCGCCGATGCGCCGGGCACCACCTCGACCTCGATGCCGCCGGGTTCGGGCACGCCGTGCGCATCCAGCACGGGCGGCGTCCAGCCCGCCTGGAACAGCACCTCGAACGTGGGCCCGGCCATGCCGTACACACCCGCATCGCCCGATGAAATCAGCGCCACTTTTTTGCCCTGGCGGGCGCGCTCCAGCGCTTCGATGGCGCGGTCCAGCTCCTCGGTCATGGACTTGCGCACGATCTCCTTGCCCTCGATCAGGTCGGCCACCAGCTTGATGTAGGTGACGTAGCCGATGATGGTGTCGGCCTCGGCAATGGCGGCACGAGCGCGCGCCGTCATGTGCTCGGTGCTGCCGGGGCCAATGCCCACGAGCATGATTTTTCCTGCGGTCATGGGTAGGGCCCTTTGCCGATCAGGCCGCTGCCGATAACGCCGCCGGGGCTGCACGGCGCAGCAAGCCTTCGTCGATGCAGGCTGCCAGCCAGCGGCTGCCGCGCAGGTGGCCCACCAGCGCCACCAGACCGATGGTCAGCAGCGGCTCGATGGCGACGAGGCTGACGTAGGACGCGGCAAACAGCGCCCAGTCGGCCACGGGCGCGGCATCGCTGCTGATGGACAGCCAGAAACCCACCATGAGCGTCACGCCCGCGTAGTACACGGCGTCGAGCTGGAGCACGTTGGCCACGTTGATGCCCTGCATTTTTTTGCCCAGGGTGTGGTGTACCGTGACCAGCGGCACGGCCAGGCTCAGGAAGTTGATGGCCAGGTGGGCCAGGTCTTGCGGCTCAAACACCAGCGCCTGCATGAGCAGACCGACGCCAAAGCCAAACA
>NZ_JAQUAL010000083.1:0-14168 GCF_028687295.1 Simplicispira sp. | reverse complement strand
GCGCGCGCAAATCCGGGTGCGGCGCCGACAGGGCGTGCACGATGGCATCGGCCCAGTGCGTCCAGGGCTGCTGGGCCAGGGCCGCGCGGGCGCCGGGCAGCTCGCCCAGCGCCTGGTAATAGGTGAGCACGGTGGGTGCGGCCCCGGCAGCGCGGGCGTCGAGCCGCTGGTGGCTGGCATCGACGTAGCCCAGGCCGCCGGGGGTGGCGTCCTGGTACAGCACGTTGTCCCAGGCGGGGGCGGCGCCGGGGCGGTCTTGCAGCGGGTGGCTCAGGTGGATGTTGGCCACCAGCCACGGCGCCCAGTGCAGGCGCTGTGCGGCCTGTTGCACAAAAGCGGGCGGCGCCTGTACCACCCGCGCCGCCACAAACACCGGCAGCGCCACGATGCAGCGCTGCGCCTGCCAGCGCTGCACGGTCTGCGTGGCGTGGTCGAATGCATCGACCTGCACGCCGCGCGCGTGCTCGGCAATGCGCAGCACGCTGGTGGCGGTGTGCAGCTGGCCGCCCTGGCGCAGCGGCGCGGCCAGGCGCTGGGTGATCCAGCCGTTGCCCTCGGGCCAGGTCAGCACGCCGCTGTCGCGCTCACCCGCTGTGGCGCTGCCCGGCGCCTGAAAACCGTGGCGGCTGGCAAAGTAGTGGATGCCTGCCCAGGCCGATACGCGCGCGCAGCCTGCGCCGTAGTCGTCGCGGCAGCAGTAGTCCAAATACCAGCGCAGGTGCGGATCATGCAGTCCTTGCTGGGCCAGCCATGATTCAAAAGTGATAGCGTCCAGCGCTTGGTGGGCGGGCGCTAGGGGCTGATTTGGCTTCCATGTTTTGAGCGCGGGCATGGCAAAGCGCGCCTGCTGGCTGTGCGCCTGTACGGCATCGGCAAAGCGCTGGTACTGCGCCAGCGTGGCGCTGCCCACGCCCTGCACGGGCAGCAGGCCTTCTTGCCATTCGCCGTGAAAGAACAAGCGCTCCTGCGGGCTGTGGCACAGGTGGCGCTCGTCGTACTGCCAGCGTCCGGCCACGCGCTGGCGCAGGCCCAGTTCTTCAAGCAGGTCTTGCACCTCGGTGGCGTCGGGGCCGGGCAGGGGCAGGTAGTGCGCGCCCAGCGGGCAGGCCAGGCCTTGTACCTGGGTGCCCCGGCTGTTGCCCCCGGCGCTGTCTTCCAGCTCCAGCAGGGCAAAGTCCTCCACCCCCGCCAGGCGCAGCGAGCGCGCGGCGGCCAGCCCGGCCACGCCGCCCCCGGCAATCACCACCTGGGTGCGGTGGATGCGCGCGGGCTCGGGCAGGCGGCCGCTGGCCAGCAGGTCGCGCAGGGCGTGGCCGCGCGCCATGTCCACCCCGGCAAAGCCGCCGCTGAGGGCGGGCGGTGCGCTGTCGCAGGCGGCCAGCAGGGCACTGGTGGCGCTGGCGGTGGTGCGGGCCAAGAACTGGCGGCGGTGCATGTCGGTTGGGATGTGTTCGGTGCCGGTGCGGCAGGGGGCGAGGCCGCCTTATGGCGGGGCTGGGGTGGCACTGGCTGCGGCGCTGGCGCCGGGCAGTGCAGGCGGTGCAGGCAGGCTGCTGGCGCTCAGCACCGTGCCGTCGGCAAAGGCGACCGACTCCAGCACCCATTGCACCTGCAAGGCGTCGGCCTGGGCCATGGCCGTGTGCAGGGGGTGGTTGCGCTGGTGGTCGATGACGGCGGTGTGCTCCAGGGATTTGCCCGGCAACACCGGGGTGTCGATGTGCAGGGGGAGGGCGCCCAGCGCGCGGCCTTGGGTGTCGGCCATTTGCAGCCAGCCCGATGCGCTGACCAGGCGCTTGGCCGACGGGTTGTCCAGCGCCACGGAAATCACCCACTGGTGCGCAAAGACCTCGCCCTGGGCGCTGACGACGGGCTTGAACTCGTGGTGCAGCGTGCGTGCCGAGATGTGTTGCAGCAGCCGTGCATGGACGGCGGCGCGGCTGCTGTGCAACTGCTCCAGCGCGGCCTGCTGTTCGCGCTGGGCCTGCGCTTGCTGCCGGGCTTGTTCCTCGGCCTGGGCCTGGCGGGCGGCTGCTTCGGCCTGGGCTTGCTGCTGTTGCAGTTCAAACTCGGTCTGGTTGCGCAGGGCGTGCTGGACGGTGCCCGCCGAGGGCTCGCCGCCGTAGTGCTCCTGGCGCAGCATTCTGTGCGCCCAGCGCTGGAAGCGCTCCTGGTCGGGGCCGGTGAGTGCCCGGGCGATTTTTTCTGCTTCGCCTGCGCCCAGGCGCCCATCGGCGGGCAATTTGTGCGCATACGGATCACCGCACCCGCCCAGGCAGGCAGCCAGCACGGCGCCCGCCAGCCAGGCGCGGCGGCGATGGGGATGTTGGTTGGCGTTGGTGGTTGGCACTGTGCTTGCTCCCTTGCCGCAATGGTGACTCAGTCGGCCCAGCGCGCCCGGATTTCCAGCAGCTCGGGCAGCAGCGGCTCCAGCAGCATGACCAGGGCCGGGTCAAAGTGCTGGCCTGCCTGGGCCTGGATGTGGGCTACGGCGTCGGCCACGGGCCAGGCTTTTTTGTAGGGGCGCTCGGCGGTGAGGGCGTCGAACACGTCGGCAATGGCCACCAGGCGCGCCTCCAGCGAGATGGCCTCGCCCGCCAGGCCGTGCGGGTAGCCGCTGCCGTCCCATTTTTCGTGGTGTTGCAGGGCGATAGCGTGGGCCATTTGCAGCAGTCCGCCGGGGTGCTGGCCGATGATTTCTGCGCCCATGGCGGGGTGGCGGCGCATCACTTCCCACTCCTGGGCATCGAGTTTTCCGGGCTTGCGCAAGATGGCGTCGGGGATGCCGATCTTGCCCACGTCGTGCATGGGCGCGGCGTTGAGCAGGTCTTCGGCCCAGGCCGGGCTGCAGCCTGCCGCCAGTGCCAGGCGGTGGGCAAAGTGGCTCATGCGGATGACGTGCATGCCGGTTTCGTTGTCTTTGTACTCGGCAGCGCGCCCCAGGCGCTGCACGATTTGCAGGCGCGTTTCGCGCAGCTCGTCCAGGCGCACCAGCGACAGGTGGATGCGCACGCGCGCGCGCACCACGGCGGCGCTGACGGGCTTGGTGATGTAGTCCACGGCCCCGGCGTCCAGGCCCCGGGCCTCGTCGTCGTGGTCGGTCAGGGCGCTGATGAACAGCACCGGGATGGGCGCTGTGCGCGCATCCTGCTTGAGCGCGTGGCACACGGCGTAGCCGTCCATCCGGGGCATCATGATGTCCAGCAGCACCAGGTCGGGGCGCTGCTGCTGGGCGATCTCGATGGCGCGCTGGCCGTCGGTGGCAAACAGCAGCCGGTAGTCGGCTTGCAGGATGTGGCGCAGCACCTGGAGGTTGGTGGGCTCGTCGTCCACCAGCAGCAGGCGCGGGCGGTGGTCTTCGGTGGGGGTCATGGGGCGGCTTCCTCGGGGGCGGGCGCCAACTGTGCCCGCAGGGTGTGCAGGCAGCGTTGTGCCTGGTTGAAATCAAAGGCGTCGATGGCCTGCTGCAAAGGCTCCAGGGCCAGGGCGGGAAGCAGTTCGGCCAGGGCTTGCAGCGGGGCTTCGGGCAATTCGCCCCGTTGCAGGGCCTGCGCCAGTTGCTCCAGCGCCTGGTGGGCCTGCGCCAGTGGCTGCGCTGCCACGGGCAGGTGGACGGGGGCCTGTGCGGCCGGGGGGGCGCCGCAGATGCGGCAGGCCTGCGCCGCTTGCTGGGTGCTGCCCAGCACGGCGGGCAGGGCATCGACCAGGGGGGCGATGGTGTCGGCGTGGCCGGTGCGGGCGGCGTCTTCCAGTTGCGTGGCCAGGGTGTGCAGCGGGTCCAGGGCCAGGTTGCCGGCGGCGCCGCGCAGGCGGTGCGCGGCGGCCCGCAGGCCCTCCCAATCGCCTGCTTGCAGGTACTGTTGCAGCGCTGCGGGCACGCTCTGGCTGTCGTGCAAAAAGCGCTCGATGGCGTTGCACAGCAAATCCAGCCGCGTCCACAGGCGCACGCCGCGTTCCCAGTCGATGGCGGCCTCGGCGCTGTGCGCTGTGGGCAGGGCCAGGGTGGGCGCCGGTGTGGCATCGAGGCGGATGTCCAGCACCCGGGCCATCTCGGCGTGCAGGCGTGCGGGCTCCAGCGGCTTGCCAGCAAAGCCGTCCATGCCAGCGGCCAGGGCGTCGCGGCGGTCTTGCTCCAGCACGCTGGCCGACAGGGCAATGATGGGCACGGGCTTGCGCTGCCGGTCTTGCTCAAAGGAGCGGATGCGGCGTGTGGCCTCCAGCCCGTCCATGCCGGGCATTTGCAAGTCCATCAGCACCAGGTCAAACGGTGCCTGCGCAAACTGCGCCACGGCTTGCTCGCCGCCATGCGCCAGCGTGATCTGGTGGTTGCCGCGTGCCAGCGTCAGTTGCAGCAGCTCCAGGTTGTTGGCCACGTCATCCACGGCCAGCACCCGCAGCGGCGGCAGGGTGCCCACCTGTGGGTGCGCTGGCGCCTGCACGGCCTGGCCCAGCGGCAGCGGCAGCCGCACGCTGAAGGTGCTGCCCACGCCCGGCGTGCTTTGCACCGCGATGTGGCCTTGCATCAGCTCGGTGAGCTGGCGCGAGATGGTGGTGCCCAGGCCCGTGCCGCCAAAGCGGCGCGTGGTGGAGGCATCGGCCTGCGCAAAGGGGTCGAAGATGCGCGCCAGCTGTTCGGGGGCGATGCCGATGCCGGTGTCCTGCACCTCCAGCGCCAGCTGGTCTTGGGCGTAGGCCACGCGCAGCGTGACGGTGCCGGTTTCGGTGAACTTGATGGCGTTGCCCAGCAGGTTGACCAGAATCTGTTGCAAGCGCAGTGCATCGCCGCAAAAGTAGTCGGGCTCGGATGGCGGGTACTCCAGCAACAGCGCCAGTCCTTTTTTGGTGGCGGTGATGCGCAGCGAGGCCAGAATCTGCTCGCACAGCGTGCGCAGCGAGAAGTCTTCTGCCTCCAGCTCCACGGCGCCTTTTTCCAGCTTGGCGGTGTCCAGAATGTCGTTGAGCAGGCGCAGCATGGAGCGCGCGGCATGGTGTACGGTGCCCAGGTGGCGGCGCTGGGTGCTGTCCAGCGGCGAGTCCAGCAGTGCCTCGGTGAAGCCGATGATGGCGTTCATGGGCGTGCGGATTTCATGGCTCATGTTGGCCAGGAACATGCTGCGTGCGGCCGCTGCCAGTTCGGCGCGCTCTTTGGCGCTGCGCAGCTCTTGTTCCATGGCGCGGCGCTGGCTCAGGTCGGTGGCAAATTTGACGATCTTGAATGGCTTGCAGTCCGCATCAAAAATCGGGTTGTAGGTGGCCTGTATCCACACCTCGTGCCCGTCCTTGCCCAGGCGCAGGTACTCGCCCGCGTCGAGTTCGCCGCGCCCCAGGCGCTCCCACAACTGGGCGTAGGCGGGGTCTTGCACATACTCGGGTGGGCAGAACATGCGGTGGCTTTGGCCCAGCACCTCGTCCAGCGTGTAGCCCATGAGCTGCAAGAAGTTCTGGTTTGCGTAGAGCAACCGGCCTTGCAGGTCGTACTCGGCCACGGCCAGCGCGCGGTTGATGGCGTGGACCGTGCCTTGAAGTCGGTGGTGTCCACGATCACGCCGTCTATCCACTGCACCTGGCCATGTCCATCGCAGACGCTGCGGCCGGTTTCAGACACCCAGCGCGTGCGTCCGTCGCGGTGGCACAGGCGGTATTCGATCTGGTAGGCGCGCTGCTGCTGCGCCGCTTGCGTGACCTCGTGCCACAGGCGCGGTACATCGTCGGGGTGGGTGAGCCGCGCAAACGAGGTGTGGTGCGCCAGAAAATCGGATGCCGCCCAGCCCGTGAGCTGCTCTACCGAGTCGCTGACAAACAGCATCGACCAGTCCTGGTCCAGCCGGCAGCGGAACGTCACGCCCGGGATGTTGCCGATGAGCGAGCGAAACTGCTCTTCGCTGCGGCGCAGCGACGTTTCCATGTCGCGGCGCTGGCGGATGTCGGTCAGAAAGCCGACAAACACCGGCTTGCCGGGCCATTGCACCCGGCCCACGGCCAGGTGTACGGGCACCAGCGTGCCGTCTTTGCGCCGCACCTCGACCTCGCGCCCGGTGCCGATGATGCGCTCTTCGCCCGTGCTCAGGTGGTGGTTCAGGTAGCCGTCGTGTGCGGACTGGTGCGGCTCGGGCATGAGCATGTTCACGTTGCGCCCCAGCACCTCGTCTGCCGACCAGCCCAGAATGCGCTGCGCCGCCGCGTTGTACGACTGCACCAGCCCCTGGGCGTCGATCATCACGATGCCATCCAGGGCGGTGTCCATCACCGCGCGCAGGCGTGACTCGTTGCGCTGGGCTTCGAGCAGCAGCTGGCGGTAGCGCAGCCCCACGTTGATGGCCAGCACCAGCGCCCCGGCAAACACCGTCACCACGGTCACGGCCAGGGCCAGCGTGCGGTGCTCGGAGGCGCCATCAAAATAATCCATGCTCAGCGGCCCGACAAAGCGCAGCGCGTCCATGCCCATGTAGTGCATGCCCGCAATGGCCAGCCCCATCACGCTACCGGCCAGGGTGCTGGCCCACCACGACCGCCAGCGCATGTGCCGTTGCAGGCCAAAGCGCACCCACAGCGCCAGCGTGGCCAGCAGCACGGCCACCACGATGGAGGTGGCAAAGCCCACGGGGTCGTAGCGCATCATCGGTGCCAGCTCGGAGGCGGCCATGCCGATGTAGTGCATGGCGCCAATACCGCCGCCCACCAGCACCCCACCGCCCAGCAGCACCCAGGGCCCCACCGTGCGGCGCATCAGCAAGCGCAGCGCCACCCACGATGCCGCCAGCCCCGGCACAAACGACACCAGCGTCAACCACGGGTCAAAGTGCCCGCGTGCGCACAGCGCAAACGCCAGCATGCCGATGAAGTGCATGGCCCAGATGCCGCCGCCCAGGGCGATGGCGCCGGTCAGCAGTGCCAGGTGCCGTGGCAGAGCGCTGGACGCGCGCCGCGCCAGCGCGGCCATGTGCAGCGCCATCATGGACGCCAGAATGGCCAGCACCACCGACAAGGCCACCAGGCGCGGGTCGTGCTGCTGCCACAGCAGCGCGGGGCGGGCGATCCCGCTGGAAAAGAACATATCAAGCATGAAAAGCGCTGCAACGCAACGTGTTGTGTCGGCGCATTTTCAACGATGGGCGTGGCACGCCTGCGGGCCGACCCGGCAGAGCCAGGGGCCACCCCCGGGTCAATGGCCCAGTGCCTGGCCCCACTCGCGCTCGTAGGTGGTCACCAGCACCTGGTTGGACAGGCGGTGAACTTCCGTCGGCACGCGCGCCATGTCCAGCGGAAAGTCCAGCAGCAGCGGCAAGCCCTGCACGCTCAAGAACTGCAAGCCTTCGGGCAGCGCCTGCGGCAGCCGCCAGGGCCTGCGGCTGGCAATGACAAAGCCCCACTCGCCAAAGCTGGGCACATGGGCGTGGTAGGGCGTGGTGCGCAGGCCCACCGATTCAATGGTCTGCACCACCGTCCAGAAACTCTGCCGGGCCACCAGCGGCGAGGTGGTCTGCACCACGGCGTAACCACTGGCGGCCAGGCGCTGGTCGAGCAGCGCATAAAAGCTGTTGGTGTAGAGCTTGCCGATGGCAAAGTTGGTCGGATCAGGAAAGTCCACCACGATCACGTCAAAGGTGTCGCCCGTGTCTTGCAGCCACTGGAAGGCGTCGGTGTTGACCACCGTGACCTTGGGGTTTTGCAGTGCCCCGGCATTGAGCCGCGCCAGCGTCGGGTGCTGGGCAAACAGCTGCGTCATGGCCGGATCGAGTTCGACCAGCGTGACCGATTCGACGCTGGGGTATTTCAGCACCTCGCGCACCGCCATCCCGTCGCCGCCGCCCAGCACGGCCACCTTTTTGGGCGCGCCGTGGGCGGCCATGGCCGGGTGTACCAGCGCCTCGTGGTAGCGGTACTCGTCGCGCTGGGAAAACTGCAAATTGCCGTTCAAAAACAAACGGTGCCCCGCCTTGCCATGCGTAACCACGATGCGCTGGTAGGGCGAGGCGCTGCTGAAGACGATGCGGTCTTGGTAGAACTTGTCTTCGGCAAAGGTGGTGATGTGCTCGGCGCCCCACAGCGCGGCCAGCAGCGCGCCGATGACCAGCACGCAGGCGGCGATGTGCGCGCGCAGGCGCCGCAGCTCATGGCGAAACAGCCACACCGCCCACGCCGCCACGCTGGCATTGAGCAGGCCAAACACCAGCCCCGTGCGGATCAGCCCCAGGTGCGGCACCAGCAGCAGCGGAAACGCCAGCGACACCGCCAGCGCGCCCAAATAATCAAACGTCAGCACCTGCGAGACCAAATCCTTCAGCGCCACGTTGCGCTTGAGGATGCGCATGACCAGCGGAATCTCCAGCCCCACCAGCGTGCCCACCACCAGCACCATGCCGTACAGCAGCAGCCGGAAGGCACCGGGTATGTACGCATTTGCTATGAAAAGAATAGCTGGAAGCGCCCCGCCTACAAGCGCTACGAGCAATTCGATGCGCAAAAAGTGCGCGGGCAACTGCCGCTCAAAGTAGCGCGACAGCCACGAACCCACGCCCATGGCAAACAGATAGGTGCCGATGATGGTGGAGAACTGCAACACCGAGTCGCCCAGCAGGTACGAGGCCAGCGCCCCCGCCGCCAGCTCATACAGCAGCCCGCAAGCGGCCACCACAAACACGCTGATGAGCAGCGCCACGTCGATGGGGCGGGGGCCGGTGGGGGCCGTGGGGTGCGGGGTTGGCAGGGCGTCGGGGCTCATTGCAATACGGCGTCCAATTGCTGCGCCAGGTTCTTGCCGTCCCGTGCCATGGTCAGCCAGCCGAATACGGCGTGTCCGGCGCTGGCCTCGGCCCACAACTCACCCACCTGGCGTTTCTCGGTTTCGTAAGCATTGTCCAAATGGGCGCCTTTGAACTCCAGCAAGGCCACGCGGCCATCGACCAGCTCAGCCACAAAGTCGGCGTAAAAGCGCCCGCGCGATGTGGGCAGGCCAAAGCCGCAGGGCGCTGCGTCCAGGTTGCGCACCCAGTGGCGCACGCGCGGATGGCGGTCGATCAGTTGGGCGCACTGGAACTCCTGCCCGTTCTCTTTCAGATCCGCCAGTACCGGAAAGTAGTGCTTGCCGAATTGGTAGCGCCCGCTGTAACGCGAGGCCACGGGTGCCGGGTAGCGGTTGGGCTCGAACACATGGGGCCTGGCCCAGTCGGGCTCGACCAGCCAGGCACTGGCATCGCCTTGCTGCAGCACGCGCTGGCGAAACTGCTGCTGCGCTGCGGCATCGCGCAAATGAGCCACATGGGTTTCGATGGCGCGCGCCAACTGAAAACGTGCCTGCGCCAGCGCCACCAGCGGCACACCGCAGGCGTGCAATTGATGGCTGACGACAGCGGCCAGGTAGGCGCGGCGCTGGCTTTGGGTCAGGTCGTACAAGGGCTTGAACAGCAGTTGATCGAGCCAGCGCACCACATCTTGTGCGGTGATGCTGCTGTGGCCGTAGTCCATCGCCATTTGTTCGGTGCCCGTGGCGCGCACCGTGAGGCGCTCACCTTGCAGGTCGATCAAGAAAACATCCGACGCCTGTGCCACCTGAAAACCCGGCAACTGCACCGCGTGCGGACTGAGCAAATCCAGCTCCACGGCTTCCAGCACGGCGCTGCGCTCCAGCGGCCACAGCGGCGCTTGCGCGTCGGTGCGGTAGCCCAGCGTGGGCAGCGGCGCAAACGGCACGCCGCGCGTTGCGGGCGCCAGTTGCGCTGCCACCAGGGCGTTGTGCTGCGCCACTTGTTCGCGCACCTGCTGCTGCTTTTTGGCACCGCGCACCTGGGTCAACATCAGCGACTCGGTTTCCAAGGCAATATGCCCAGCCACCACCACTTGCTCGGTTCCGGCAATGGTTTGCACCTGTACGCCGGGCACCGCCAGCAGCGCGGGGCTGGCAACCACTGCTTCAAAATTGGTAGCTATTGGCGCAGGCGTGGTAAAGGTCAGAGGGTGATTGGACTCAAAATCTTCGCCAAACAAGGGGTAAGCCGCAGGCGCGGCAATCATCGACGCCACATCCAGCGCCTCAAAGCCCATGTGGTCGATCAGCCGGTCGGTCAGGGCATGGGCGGCGCTGGAAAACTCTGCCGCGCACACATGGGCGTAAGCGCGGTTGAGCGCCTCGCGGCCACGCTGGCGGGCGTAGGGCATACGCAGCACACGGCCCAGCAATTGCTCCACGGCGGTGGCGCTGGTGAGTTTTTGCAGGCTGCACAGCACATAGGCAAACGGGCAGTCCCAGCCCTCGCGCAGCGCCTGCACGGTGATGACGTAGCGCACCGGGCAGTGCCGCGCGGCCAGGTCGATATCGTCCAGCCCGCGCGTGGTGCCTGTGGCCACGGCAATCTGGTTCTCGGGCAGTTGCAGTTCATCGATGAGGTAGCGGCGCAGTGCTTCGGGCGGCATCTCGTCGCCCACGTTCTGTGCCTGAAAGAGCACGATGGGGCGCACGTAGCCGTGGCCCTGGGCTTCGTCTTTCAGTGCTTCGGCCTCCAGCTTGCGCTGCGTCTGCAGGGCGCCCAACACGGCGGCGGGCCAGCCCTCGGGGTGCTCGGCCAGGACGATGGGCAGTTTGATCATGTCCTCGGCGGCCAGCTCTTGCGCGCTGACGTGGTAGAGCACATTGGTCTGGTGCGCCATCGGTGTGGCGGTCAATTCCAGGATGAACGCTGGGTTGAGCCGCTGCAAGGCGGTGAAGCTCTTGTCGGTCTTGGTGTTGTGCGCCTCATCGACGATGACGAGGGGCTGGTGCAGCGCCAGCCAGTTGGCCAGGCTCCAGCGCGGTTGGCCAACAAAGCCTTGCAGTACGCCGGTGTGGTCGCGGGCGGCGTCTTCTGCCGTCACCAGGGCATCAGGTAAAGCGTGCAGGCATTGCAGTCTGCGCCCGCCGTCTTGCGCCTGCGCGTTTTTGAAGTGCGGCTCCAAGCTCTCGGAAAAGCTGTACACGTTGCGCTGGCCCGCATCTTCGATGCGAAAGCTCTGGATGGTGGCCACCAGCACGATGGCAGTGCGCCCCCAGTCGGGCGGTGCAATCTGCGCCACCTCATCCAGCACGCACACGTGCAGCGCCTCGCCATAGGCTGCCGTCAGCGCAGCGCGGTAGGGGTGGCCGGGCGTTTGCAGCGCCTTGAGCGTTTGCTGGCGAATGGCATCACTGGGCACCAGCCACACCGCTACCGGCGCATCCACGTTGCACCACTCGCGCGCCAGCAGGGGCACGGCGTGCGCCGCCATCACCGTTTTGCCACCGCCTGTGGGAATGCGCAGGCACACGCAAGGCAGCTGCGCGCCAAACGCACCGGCATGGTAGGGGCGGCCCACCAGTTCGCCAAAGGCCAGCGCCGGGCCCTTGTTGCGGGCTGTGTGGGCGTATGCGCCCAGCGCATCGAGGGCAGTCTGCTGGTAGGACTTGAGGGTGAGGGCGCTCATGGATTGGGAAGAATGGGGGGTGGATTGGGACAAATAGGTGCGATCTGCAACGCCAATCCCAATGCAAGTTATTGATATGCCAATGGTTTTGAAAAATCCATTGGGAAAATTTCACGTGGATTGGGAGTGATTGGGGGCCAGCGCCCATAACGCAGCTTTGGTACGCCCCCCAATAGCGGCCCAGGTCATCTACGGAAAAGCTATTTTTGGCTTCTTTGAATTCCAGCCATTCCGTCTCGGTCGGCAGACCGCGCAAAGTCTCCAGAAGGGTGCTGTTGTCTTTCATGACTACCCTCACCGCGCCTTCACGTCATACGGAATGTGTTTGAAGGTGACCTGTGCCAGTGCCAGGCGCGCCTCGCCCAGGCGGCAGGCTTCGCCGTACACCACCAGCGGCGCGTCGGGGTGGGGCGTGGTGGCGTGCAGCGCCAGCAGCGCATCGAGCACGGCAGAGGTGAGCACATTGCCGCTGGCCGGGCGCTTATCGCCCAGGATGCCGTTGAACAGCAGGTAGTAGGCGGTGCGGCTGCGCAGCACCGGTTCGGGGGCAGGAACCGGCTCGGGCGAATTTTCAGATGAAATGGGCTCCAAAGCGCCGTCTGGCAAGCGCGAGCAGCTATCAAAAACGGAGTTCGTTCCCAGCCAGGGCGTGCCCGGCTGGCCTTGGGCGGGGTCAAAGGCGGTGCCGGTTTCCTGCTGCCAGACAAAGGCGGCCAGCGTGGCAAAGCGCACATCGGGGTGGATGCAGCCGTCAGCGTCAAAGATGGGCGCGCCCAGCGCCAGGTAACGAAAACCGCCGCCGCCCTGCCAGCCCACCGCCTGGCTGATGCCGCCGGGTTCGCCAGCGATGACTTTTTGCAGGCGCGGCAGGCAATGCGTGGCGGCGTGTTCGCCCATTTCGATGCCAATCCAGCGGCGGCCCATTTTGTGGGCCACAGCGGCGGTGGTGCCGGAGCCGAGGAAGCTGTCCAGAACGAGGTCGCCGGGGTTCGATGCGATGTGCAGGATGCGTTGGAGCAATGCCTCGGGCTTGGGAGTGGAGAAGGGCGTTTCACCTGGGAAAAGTGTCACCAACTCCGACTTTGCCTTGCCGTTCGTCCCTACTTCCTGATGCAGCCACAGAGTCGATGGCACCAGGCCCGCTTGCACTTCCGATAGGAATTTCTTGACGCGCGGTGCATTGTTGCCACTTTCGCCAAACCATATCCGGCCATCCTGCACCATCTCCAAGAATCGTGATTCGGTATAGAGCCAGCAACGCCCAGGAGGTGGATCGATTTTTCTCCCCGATGGGGTTGTGATCGTGAAGAACTGGGCTTCACGCCGCCCCTTCTCAGCCTTGGCGTGCGCTGGCAAAGAGGCCCAATCGCCACGCGGATCGTTATCTGGATTGCTGAATCGCCCTAGTTGATCTTCTGAGGAAGGCAGCATATTTCTGACTTCTTTCCAGCCATCCCGGTTTTTGGCTATCACAAGCAGGTGATCGTGTACGGTGGAAATGTCTGTTCTGTTTTCGCGCGTATGTGTCTTTTGCCAAAACACATTCGCCACAAAATTCCGCCGTCCAAACACCTCGTCCATCAGTACCTTGAGGTAATGCCCTTCGTTGTCATCAATCGTCACCCAGATAGAACCGTCCTCACTGAGCAAGTCGCGCAGCAGTTGCAGGCGCGGCAGCATCATCGACAGCCACTGGCTGTGCTCCAGGTTGTCGTCGTAGTGCTCGAACGCGCTTTTCGTGTTGTACGGGGGGTCAATAAAAATGCACTTCACCTTGCCCCGGTAAAACGGCAGCAGGGCCTTGAGGGCTTCGAGGTTGTCGCCCTGAATCAGCAGGTTGTCTTGTGCTGCGGCGGCGTCGCCGTGGATGGAAACGGTGTCTAGCAGCCGGTATGGCACCTGGGCAGCGGTGGTGAAAGCGTGGGCGCGGTTGAGCCAGTCAAGGGTGGGCATGGGAAAAAGCGGCCCGCTGCGTGCGGGCATGTGAAATAGTGCATGGCCTGCGCCAAGCCCTCAAAGATCGGTTGCCAGAGGTGGGGTATCGGGCACTTTGGCCAGCACTGCCAGGGCATCGGCGGTGGTGGTGGTTCGGGCCAACTCGCGCAGCTGGCCCATGTAAAGCATCTGTTCGCGAATTAGCATGCCGTCGTGGATCAGTTCGGCATACAGGCGGTTTTCGGACATGCCCAGCGCCTCGGCCAGACGCTTGGCACGGGTACGCTCTTCGTCCTGGATTCTCAAGGGGAAAGAGGTCTTGCTCATGGGGGTCTCCTAATGCGTCAAGGACTGTAGTAACTGGCCTGGCGTGCACACGGGCACTTGCGGAAAACGCAACTCAGCCCGAGCAAAGTCAGCGAGGTTGTGCGTCACGATGGTGCAAGGTGCTGCCGCTACGGCGATTTCGACCACAAAGTTATCGCCCTCGTCTCGCAGGTTGGGGCGCCAAAGGTAGCGCACGCCGACCTCGCTGGCTTGGGCCACCAGATGGGCCAGCACCAGTTCGATGTCGGCCCAGGTCAGCCCGGTGCTCGCCAAGATGTTCTGGCGGCTGAGCACATCACGGTATTCATACACCAGTTTGTGGTGCACCACCACGGGCAAATCGCCCTGTAAAGCCCGTCGCAGGAGGATATGGCTGGCCCCGTTTTTGGAGCGAAGGGCGGCCACCAGCACATTGGTGTCTAGCAAATAACGCATCCCGGAATGATATCTTTTTTGATATCAATTGGCTTGTCTTA
>NZ_JAQUAL010000220.1:0-3434 GCF_028687295.1 Simplicispira sp. | reverse complement strand
GCGTCGTACATGCCGTAGGGCACGATGGACGGGTGGGCGTTGCCGTAGCGCTGCGGGTCGTGGCCCAGCAGCATGGCGTCCAGGCCGTAGTAGCCGGTGATCATCAGGCCGCAGTCGTACAGCGCCATTTCGATGTGGCGGCCCTGGCCCGTGGTGCTGCGCCGGAACAGGGCGGCCAGCACGGCCTGGGCGGCGTACATGCCGGTCATCATGTCCACGGCGGCCACGCCAAATTTCAGCGGCGGCTGGCTGGCCTCGCCGTTGAGCGCCATCAGGCCCGCCTCGCCCTGGATCACCAGGTCGTAGCCGGGGCGCTTGGCCTCGGGGCCGGAGCTGTCGTAGCCCGCCACCGAGCAGTAAATCAAATCCGGCTTGATGGCCTTGAGCTGCTCGTAGCCCAGACCGAGTTTTTCGGCGCCGCCGGTTTTGAAGTTCTGTATCACCACGTCGCACTGGGGCAGCAGGTCGTGGATGATTTTCACGCCCTCGGGCGTTTGCAAATCCACGGTGATCGACCGCTTGTTGCGGTTCATGCTGTTGTAGTAGGTGGTCTCGGTGTTGCCGATGCGCATGCCCCAGTCGCGGGTGTCGTCGCCGCGCCCTGGGTGCTCGACCTTGATGACCTCGGCGCCAAAGTCGGCCAGCACCATGCCGCACAGCGGCCCGGCAAACACGCGCGAGAGGTCGAGCACGCGCACGCCCTCCAGTGGAAAGTCCATGCCGCCGGGCGCTGCGGTGGGAGAGGTGGGGGAAGTGGTCATGGGGGGTGTCTCCTTGCCTGCGCGTTAGGCGCGGCGGTGGCGCAGGTGCGCGAAATCAGGCGAACGTTTTTCCAGAAAGGCGCCAATGCCCTCGCGGGACTCTTCGGTTTCTTGCGACTGCACCATGTACTGTGCTTCCTGCTCCAGCTGGGCGTCCAGCGGCTGCGCATAGGCGTTGCGGCACAGCGCCTTGATGCGGGCCATGGCCAGCTCGGGGCCCGAGGCCACCTGGGCGGCCAGCGCCAGCGCCTGGGCCAGGGCATCGCCCGGCTCGGCCAGGCGGTTGACGGGGCCCAGCGCGTGCAGGCGCTCGCCCGAGATGCGCTCGCCGGTCAGGCACAGCTCGGTCAGCACCTGGCGCGAGACAAACTCGGCCAAAAATGCCGTGGCGCCACCGTCGGGCGTCAAGCCCACTTTCACGTAGGCCACCGAGAACACGGCGTTTTTAGCGGCCACCAGCATGTCGCAGGCCAGCGCCAGCGACAGGCCAGCGCCAGCGGCAGCGCCCTCCACCGCCGCAATCACCGGCTTGCGGCAATCGCGCACGGTGCGGATGAGGTCGTGCAGGCCTTCGAGCTTGGCGCGGCGCTCCTCCACCGGCAGTTCGCGGCGCTTGGCCAGTTGGCGCAGGTCGCCGCCCGAGCAAAAATGCCCGCCCTCGCCCGTCAGCACGATGGCGCCCACGCTGGGGTCGTCCTGGGCAGCAGCCAGCGCCTGGGTCAGCGCGGCGTAAAACGCGGGCGACAGCGCATTGCGCGCCGCCGGGTTGTTGTTGGACAGCACCAGCACCGCGCCTTCGCGGCGTTGCAACAGCGGCTCGCTCATGGCTTCAGCCCTCGCCCAGCGCGATGTAGCGCGCCAGGTGGTGGTCTTCGTCGCCCAGCTCGTGGTCGATCATGACCAAGCGCTTGGCGTAGTGCGACAGCGGCAGCTCCCAGGTCATGCCGATGCCGCCGTGCATCTGGATGCTTTCTTCGGCCACCAGCGCGCCAATGCGGCCAATGGTGAACTTGGCTGCCGACAGCGCGCGCTCGCGCTCCACCCGGTCGGCGCTGTCGATGGCGGCAGCGGCGTTGATGACTGCCGAGCGCGACTGCTCTACCTCCAGCAGCAAATCGGCCATGCGGTGTTGCAGCGCCTGGAAGCTGCCAATCGGCACGCCAAACTGCTTGCGCGTTTGCAGGTATTCGAGGGTGTCTTTTTTGGCCACTTCCATGGCGCCCAGCGCTTCGGCGCACAGCGCCAGCACGCCCCAGCCCATGGCCCGCTCCAGCGTGGCAAAGCCCTGGCCCTCGGTGCCCAGCAGCGCGTCAGCACCCACCTGCACGTTGTCGAGGGTGATTTCGGCCACACGGCCACCGTCGATGCGGCCCATGCCCCGGCGCGCCACGCCCGCGCTGTCAGCAGGCACCAGGAACAGCGAGATGCCGTCCTCGATGTCCACATCGCCCGCCGTACGGGCCGACACCAGCAAGAGCTGGGCGTTGTCGCCCTGCACCACCACGGCCTTGGCGCCGGTGAGCTGCCAGCCATCACCGCTGCGCACGGCGCGGGTGCTGACGCGGGCCATTTCGTAGTGGCTGCCGGGCTCGTCGTGGGCCAGTGCGGCCACGGTGCTGCCGTCAATCAGGCTGGCAATGCGTTCTTTTTGCGCGGCGGTGCCCGCTGCGACCAGGGCACGCCCCACCACCAGCGCGCCCAAAAAGGGCTCGACCACCAGGCCCCGGCCCAGGGCCTCAAACACCACGGCCACGTCAAAGCCTGCGCCGCCAAAGCCGCCATCTTCTTCAGTAAACAGCGCGCCAATGGCGCCCAGCTCGGCAAACTGCGCCCACAGGGCGGGCTGCATGCCCACGTCGCCATAGGCGATGGCGTTACGGGTGTCAAAACCGTATTGCTCGGCCACAAAACGGTTCAGCGTGTCCGCCAGCATGCGGCGGTCTTCGGTGTGTTCAAAGTTCATGGGGTCAACCTCACAGGCCCAGGATCATCTTGGAGATGATGTTTTTCTGGATTTCATTGGAGCCGCCAAAAATCGACAGCTTGCGGTAGTTGAAATAGCTGGCCGCTGCGGTAGCGGCCTCTTTCGGCCCCACGGGCGCATCGGCATAGCCTTCGTATTGCGCCGCTTCGATGAAGGGCAGCGCATACGGCCCCATGGCGCGGCGGATCAGCGACAAAATCTCCTGGCGGATTTCGGTGCCACGGATCTTGAGCATGGAGCTTTCAGCGCCCGGCACGCCGCCACCGGCCACGGCGGCAATCACGCGCAGGTTGGTGGTTTTCATGTTCTCCAGGTCGATTTCGACCTGGGCCATGCGGGCGGCAAACTGCGCGTCCTGGTTCAGGGGCTTGCCGTTGCGCTGCACCTTGGCGGCGATGACCTTGAGCTTTTCCAGCGCAGCCACCGAGAAGCCCACGCCCGCAATGCCGGTGCGCTCGTAGGTGAGCAAGAACTTGGCATACGTCCAACCCTTGTTCTCTTCACCCACCAGGTTCTCGGCGGGCACGCGCACATCGGTGAAGAACACTTCGTTGACCTCGCGGTCGCCGTCCAGCGTGCGGATGGGGCGAACCCCCCCGCCGGGCGCGTTCATGTCCACCAGCAAGAAGCTGATGCCCGCCTGGGGGCGCGCTTCGCGGTCGGTGCGCACCAGGCAGAAGACCATGTTG
>NZ_JAQUAL010000082.1:0-14382 GCF_028687295.1 Simplicispira sp. | reverse complement strand
CTACGGCCACCTTGGCGCAGGCGGGCAGCGTTGGCCAGCAACTCACGCGGGTGCTGCGCGATGCTCTGCACGCGGTGCTGGGCAAGCTGCAATGGGGCCAGGTGATGCTGGCCACCGTGGGCTCCACGGCGCCGTTTGTGGGGCTGCTGGGCACCGTGTGGGGCATCTACCACGCGCTCACGGCCATTGCCAGTGCGGGTCAGATCACCATCGATAAAGTGGCTGGCCCCGTGGGCGAGGCCCTCATCATGACCGCCGCCGGCTTGGCCGTGGCCATTCCGGCGGTGCTGGCCTACAACGTATTTGGCCGCCTGCTCGGGCGCATCGAGGCCGACCTCGAAGGCTTTGCCCGTGACCTGCGCGAACTGGTGCTGGACGCCGCCGCAACAGCAGCAGCGTCTGCGCCCTGAGAGAGCACACCTGCCATGGCTTTTGGCCGCCTGGAGCGCACCACCGCGCCGCAGCCCCTGAGCGACATCAACATGACGCCGCTCATTGATGTGATGTTGGTGCTGGTGGTCATCTTCATTCTCACCGCGCCGCTGCTGGCCAGTGCCATCCGGCTGGAGCTGCCGCGCACGGCAGGCGCCGCGCCGGGCAGTGCGGCGCAGTCCGTCACCGTCGTGCTGGACAAGGCCGGGCAGGTGTTTGTGGATGGTGTGCCGCTCACGCAGGATGCCCTGGCCCAGCACCTGCAAGGCATCGCTGCCGCACAGCCTGGCACCGAGGTGCAACTGCGCGCCGATGCTGCCGTGCCGTATGGCCGCGTGGTCGAGATCATGGGCGCTGCCCACCAGGCTGGGCTGATGCGCATCGGCTTTGTGGCCGAACCCTCGTCGCCAGCCACCGGCTCGCCAGCGCCCTGAACGCAGGCGCTGCGGTGCCAGCGCCTAAAATCCCCGCCAGCGCAGCGGTTTGCGGCTGCATCTCACCTTTTCTCCGGGCTCCCATGCAAGACAAATACCAACACACCGAGGTCGAGCGCGCCGCGCAAGACCACTGGACGGCCAACGACGCCTACCGCGTGACGGAAGACCAGAACAAGAAGAAGTTCTACGCCTGCTCCATGCTGCCCTACCCCAGCGGCAAGCTGCACATGGGCCATGTGCGCAACTACACCATCAACGACATGCTCACGCGCCAGCTGCGCATGAACGGCTACAACGTGCTCATGCCCATGGGCTGGGATGCCTTTGGCCTGCCCGCTGAAAACGCCGCCATGAAAAACGGCGTGCCACCCGCGCAGTGGACGTACGACAACATCGCCTACATGAAAAAGCAGATGCAGGCGATGGGGCTGGCCGTGGACTGGAGCCGCGAGATCACCACCTGCGACCCTGATTACTACCGCTGGAACCAGTGGCTGTTTTTGAAGATGCTGGAAAAAGGCATCGCCTACCGCAAGACCCAGACCGTCAACTGGGACCCGGTCGATCAAACCGTGCTGGCCAATGAGCAGGTCATCGACGGCAAGGGCTGGCGTACCGGCGCCACCGTGGAAAAGCGCGAAATCCCCGGCTACTACCTGAAGATCACCGACTACGCCGAAGAGCTGCTGGCCAACGTTGCTGGCGACAAAATGCCCGGCTGGCCCGAGCGCGTGAAGTTGATGCAGGAAAACTGGATCGGCAAGAGCGAGGGCGTGCGCTTTGCTTTCCCGCACGACATCCTGGGCGACGATGGCCAGCTCATCGGCGGCGGCAAGCTGTACGTGTTCACCACCCGCGCCGACACCCTCATGGGCGCCACCTTCTGCGCCGTG
Source organism: Simplicispira sp. (assembly GCF_028687295.1). NCBI lineage: Bacteria > Pseudomonadati > Pseudomonadota > Betaproteobacteria > Burkholderiales > Comamonadaceae > Simplicispira > Simplicispira sp. The sequence continues at coordinate 12,620 of NZ_JAQUAL010000082.1, read as the reverse complement.
GCCCCCGAGCACCCGCTGGCCGCGCACGCCGCGCGCACCAACCACCGCCTGGCCGAGTTCATTGCCGAGTGCCAGCACGGCGGCACCACCGAGGCCGAACTGGCCACGCAAGAAAAAAAAGGCATGTCCGCCGACCTGTTCGTCAACCACCCCATCACCGGCGACCCGGTGGAAGTGTGGGTGGGCAACTACGTGCTGATGGGCTACGGCGACGGTGCCGTGATGGGCGTGCCCGCACACGACGAGCGCGACTTTGCTTTTGCCCTGCAATACGGCCTGGAAATCAAACAGGTGGTGCATGTCGATGGCCAGACCTTTGACTACCTGCAATGGCAGGACTGGTACGCCGACAAGGAAAACGGCGTCACCATCAACTCCGACAGCTTCAGCGGCCTGGGCTACCAAGAGGCCGTCAACGCCGTCACCCACGCCCTGGAAAAACTCGGCCTGGGCGAGAAAAAGACCACCTGGCGCCTGCGCGACTGGGGCGTTTCGCGCCAGCGCTACTGGGGCACGCCCATCCCCATCATCCACTGCGATGAACACGGCGCCGTGCCCGTGCCGGAAAAAGACCTGCCCGTGGTGCTGCCGCAAGACTGCATCCCCGACGGCTCGGGCAACCCGCTGCACAAGCACGAAGGCTTCCACGCAGGCGTTACCTGCCCGGTGTGCGGCAAGCCTGCCCGGCGCGAAACCGACACCATGGACACCTTTGTCGATAGCTCGTGGTATTTCATGCGCTATTGCGACCCGAAGAACGCCGAGGCCATGGTGGGCGCGGGCGCCGACTACTGGATGCCCATGGACCAGTACATCGGCGGTATCGAGCACGCCATCCTGCACTTGCTGTACGCGCGTTTCTGGACGAAGGTGATGCGCGACCTGGGCCTCGTGAAGGTGGATGAGCCCTTCACCAAGCTGCTCACCCAAGGCATGGTGCTCAACCACATCTACTCGCGCCGCACCGACAAGGGCGGCAAAGAGTATTTCTGGCCACATGACGTGGAGCACGTGCTGGACGACGCGGGCAAAGTCATCGGTGCCAAGCTGAAAAACGCCGTGGACAGCGGTGGTGTGATGCTGCCCGTGGGCACGCCCATCGACTACGAGGGCGTGGGCACCATGTCCAAGTCGAAAAACAACGGCATCGACCCGCAAGAGCTGATCGAAAAATACGGCGCCGACACCGCGCGCCTGTACACCATGTTCACCGCGCCGCCCGAGGCCACGCTGGAGTGGAACGACGCGGCCGTCGAAGGCAGCTACCGCTTTCTGCGCCGGGTATGGAACTTCGGCGTGAAGCTGTCTGCTATCGATAGCGTAGCTGCCAGCGCAAGCGTGGCGGGCGCTAGCGGCCTGAAAGACGTTGAATTCGGCAAAGAGGCCAAGGCCCTGCGGCTGGAGATCCACACCGTGCTCAAGCAGGTGGATTACGACTACCAGCGCATGCAGTACAACACCGTGGTGTCGGGTGCGATGAAGATGATCAACGCGCTCGAAGACTTCAAGGCCATGGACTGCCCTGGTGGCGCCGTGGCACTGATCGAAGGCTTTGGCATCTTGCTGCGCTGCCTGTACCCGGCCACGCCGCACATCACGCACCAACTCTGGAGCCAGTTGGGCTACGCCACGCACCTGGGCGATTTGCTGGATGCGCCCTGGCCGCAGGTCGATCCGCAGGCGCTGGTGCAGGACGAAATCGAGCTGATGCTGCAAGTCAACGGCAAGCTGCGCGGCTCGATTCTGGTGCCCGCCCAGGCCGACAAGGCGCAGATCGAAGCCGTGGCGCTGGCCAGCGAAGCCTTCACCAAGCAGGCTGCGGGTGCCGCGCCCAAGAAGGTGATCGTGGTGCCTGGTCGCCTCGTCAACGTGGTGGTCTGAGCATGGCCCGCCGCCCTGCCACTTTTTTTGCTGCTGGCGATAGCGCTGGCCCCGCAGCCTCTGCTGTGCCCGCGCCGGTGGGCCGTGGCGCGGCGGACGTGGGGGCCACCGCTGGCGCGGCTGTCGCCACGGCAGGTGCGGGCGCTGGCCTGCGCCGGCGCGCTTGGCTGGCGCTGTGGCCAGCGCCGCTGGTGTTGGCAGGCTGTGGTTTTCGGCTGCGGGGGGCGCCGGAGTTTGCTTTTCGCTCGCTCTACATTGCAGCGGCGGGCGGCTCCCCGCTGGCACGCGAGCTGCAACGCACCCTGGAGAGCTCTGGCGGCGAACTGGTGGTGCTGCGCGATGCCGCCCAGTTGCCCCAGGCCGAGGCGGTGCTGGATTTGCTGGCCGAGCAGCACGAGCGCAGCGTGGTCGGCCTGAACGCCTCAGGCCAGGTGCGTGAATTGCAATTGCGCCTGCGCATCAAATTCCGGCTGCGCGGCCCCAACGGCCAGGAGTTGTTGCCCGAAACCGAGCTGCTGCAAACGCGCGACATCAGCTACAGCGAAACCATCGCCCTGGCCAAAGAGGCCGAAGAAGCGCTGCTTTACCGCAGCATGCAGACCGACCTGGTGCAGCAGCTCATGCGCCGCCTGGCGGCGGTGCGCCCGGCGCCCTAGCCCTGCGCCATGCACATCGCCCTGAACCAGCTCACCGCGCACCTGGCCAAAGGCCTGCGCCCGCTCTACACCCTGCACGGCGACGAGCCTTTGTTGCAGCAAGAGGCGGCCGATGCCATCCGCGCTGCCGCCCGCACCCAGGGCTATACCGAGCGCACCACGTTTGTGGTGGCGGGCGCGCACTTTGACTGGAGCGCGGTGCTGGCCGCCGGGGGCTCCTTGAGCCTGTTTGCCGACAAGCAGATCGTCGAAATCCGCGTTCCCTCGGGCAAGCCGGGCAAAGACGGCAGCGCTGCGTTGCAGCACATCGCGCAGGCGGCGGCGGGCAACGACAGCACGCTCACGCTGGTGCTGCTGCCGCGCCTGGACAAGGCCACCAAAACCGGCGCCTGGTTTGCCGCACTGGAAAACAACGGCGCCACGGTGCAGATCGACCCCATCGAGCGCGCCCAGCTCCCGGCCTGGATTGCCCAGCGCCTGGCCGCGCAGGGCCAGCGCGTGGTGGCGGGCGAGGAAGGCCAGCGCACACTCACCTTTTTTGCCGACCGCGTGGAAGGCAACCTGCTGGCCGCGCACCAGGAGATTCAAAAGCTGGCGCTGCTCTACCCACCGGGCGAACTGGGCTGGGCGCAGGTCGAGGCGGCGGTGCTCAACGTGGCGCGCTACGACGTGTTCAAACTGTCCGAGGCGGTGCTGGCGGGCCAGGTGCTGCGTGTGCAGCGCATGCTCGACGGCTTGCAGGCCGAGGGCGAGGCCGCCGTGCTGGTGCATTGGGCGCTGGCCGAAGACATCCGCGCCTTGAAGCGCGTGAAAGACGCCATGGTTGCGGGCAAACCGCTGCCCATGGCCCTGCGCGAAAACCGCGTCTGGGGCGCCAAAGAGCGCTTGTTCGAGCGCATCCTGCCCCGCGCCAGCGATGCCCAATTGGCACGCCTGCTGCAATCGGCGCACCTGGTGGACGGCATCGTCAAAGGGCTGAAGGTGCCCGATTGGCCCCAGGAGCCCTGGCAGGCACTGCAACGGCTGGCGCTGCAATTGGGCAAAGTGGCCATGGCCGGGCGCTGACCTGCCCAACCTGCGCCGTTCTGCCAGAATTGCGCCCATGAACGCCCTCAACGTCACCGACTACATGCAGACCCTCGGTTTGCAGGCAAAAACGGCTTCGGCCCTGATGGCGCGTGCGCCAGCAGCTATCAAAAACAAAGCATTGAAGGCGCTGGCCCGGCTGCTGCGTGAGCAGACCGACGCGCTGCAAACCGACAATGCCCGCGATCTGGAGCGCGCCATCGCTGCCGGGCTGGAAGCGCCCATGGTGGATCGCCTGCGCCTGACGCCCAAGGTGCTGGAAACCTGCGCCCAGGGCTGCGAGCAACTGGCCGCCATGCCCGACGTGATTGGCGAAATCATCGGCATGAAACAGCAGCCCAGCGGCATCCGCGTGGGCCAGATGCGCGTGCCGATTGGCGTGTTCGGCATGATTTACGAGAGCCGCCCCAACGTCACCATCGAGGCCGCCTCCTTGAGCATCAAGAGCGGCAACGCCTGCATTTTGCGTGGCGGCTCCGAGGCGATTGACTCCAGCAAGGCGCTGGCCAGGCTGGTGCAGCAGGCGCTGGCCGAAGCGGGCCTGCCGCAAGAGGCGGTGCAACTGGTGCAGACCACCGACCGCGAGGCCGTGGGCCAGCTCATCGCCATGCCCGCGTTTGTCGATGTGATCATTCCGCGCGGCGGCAAGGGCCTGATCGAGCGCATCAGCCGCGATGCCAAGGTACCCGTCATCAAGCACCTGGACGGCAACTGCCACACCTATGTGGACGACCCCTGCGACATCGCCCTGGCCGTGCGCGTGACCGACAACGCCAAGACCAGCAAGTACAGCCCCTGCAACGCCACCGAGAGCCTGCTGGTGGCGCGCGGCGTGGCTGCCGAATTTTTGCCGCAGATTGGCGCCATTTTTGCCGCCAAGGGCGTGGAGATGCGCTGCGATGCCGAAGCGGCGCAGATTTTGCGATCAAATCAGCCTCTAACGCCCGCTGGTCAAGCGCCAGTAGCTATTGAATCAGGAGCGATTGCAGCGCCGCAGATTGTCGAAGCGGTCGAATCCGACTGGTCGGAGGAGTACCTGGCGCCCGTGATCAGCATCAAGGTGGTGGCCGGGCTGGATGAGGCGATTGCGCACATCAACCATTATTCGAGCCACCACACCGAGGCCATCCTCACCACCCACCACGTCCACGCGCAGCGCTTTTTGCGCGAGGTCGATTCCAGCAGCGTCATGGTCAACACCAGCACGCGCTTTGCCGATGGCTTTGAGTACGGCCTGGGCGCGGAAATCGGCATCAGCACCGACAAGTTCCATGCGCGCGGCCCGGTGGGCATCGAGGGCCTGACCTCGCTCAAGTACGTGGTGCTGGGCGAGGGCGAAGTGCGCGGCTAGCCGCACCCGGGCGCGCATCTGAGGGTTTGCCGCCACAGTCGCGCTGTAACACCTTGACGCACTGCGCGCGCCTGCCCATCATCGCGCCGTGAAAATCATCATTCTTGGGGCGGGCCGTGTGGGCCAAAGCGTGGCCGACAGCCTGGTGTCGGAGCGCAACGACATCACCGTTATCGACACCGATGCGCAGCGCTTGCGCGAGCTGGAGTCGCGCTTTGACCTGCGCGGTGTGGTGGGCAACGGTATTGATCCGGCGGTGCTGGCCGAGGCGGGCGCCCAGGACACCGACTTGCTCATCGCCTGCGCCGCCCAGGACGAAACCAACCTGGTGTGCTGCAAGGTGGCGCAGCTCATGTTCAACGTGCCGGCGCGCATTGCGCGGGTGCGCTCGTCGGGCTTTGAGCAAGGCAGTGCGCTGGCTGGGCCGGAAGGGTTTGCTGTCAGCATCATCTGTCCCGAAGCCTCGCTGACGCGCTACATCGTCAAGCTCATCGAGTACCCCGAAGCCATGCAGGTGCGCGAGTTTGCGGGCGGGCGCGCCTGCCTGGTGTCCACGCGCGCCATGGTGGGAGCGCCCATGGTGGGCCAGACCATTGGCCAGGTGCGTGTCAGCATGCCCGATGTGGCCTTGCGCCTGGTGGCCATTTACCGGCGTTTTCCCGAGGAGCCCGACCGCTTTGTACCGTGCAGTGCCACCACGCGCATTGAGCCCGGCGATGAGGTGTTCACACTGGCCGCGCGCGAGAACATTTCTCTGCTACTGGCAGCCCTGCACCGCCGCGCAGACCAGCCCGCACGCCCGGTGCGCAGCATCATGATTGCCGGCGGTGGCGATGTTGGTCTGCGTTTGGCCAAGCAATTGGGCAGTGAGCCCGGGCGTTTTCACGTCAAACTGATTGAGGATGACCCGGCGCGCTGCATCGTGTTGGCATCGGCGCTGCCCGCCGATGTGCTGGTATTGCAAGGCGATGCCACCGACGAGAACATGCTGGAGGGAGAGAGCATTGAGGAGGTGGACTTCTTTCTGGCCCTCACCGATGACGATGAGAACAACATCATGTCCAGCCTGCTGGCCAAGCGCATGGGCGCGCGGCGCGTGCTGGCACTGATCAACCGGCGCAGCTACGCCGATCTGATGCATGGCACGCAGATCGACATTGCGCTCTCGCCCGCGCAGGCCATGCTGGGCGAGCTGCTGGCCCATGTGCGCCAGGGCGATGTGCAGGCCGTGCACAGCCTGCGCCGGGGCGTGGCCGAGGCGCTGGAGATCGTGGCCCGGGGCGACCGCAAAAGCTCGCGCGTGATTGGGCGCAAAGTGACCGATTTGCGCCTTCCCGAGAGCGTCCACATGGGCCTGATCGTGCGTGGCTTGCCCGAGCCGGGTGCTGCGCCACTGGCCGCACCGGCGCAAGCACTGCCGCCCCAGGTCATCATTCCGCGCAGCGATACGGTGATCGAGAGCAACGACCATGTGGTGTTTTTCCTGCCCAACAAACGCCTGGTGCGTGACGTGGAAAAGCTGTTCCGTGTCAGCGCCACGTTCTTCTGATACCGCGCGCCTGCGCCCCCCTCCATGACCGACGTTTTTCCCGTTTTGCGCGTGCTGGGCATGCTGGTGATGCTGTTTGCGCTGGCCATGGGCGTGCCGCTGGCCGTGTCGTGGTACAGCCAGGATGGCGTCTGGCAGGTGTATCCGTTGTCGATGGCGGTGACGCTGCTGGTGGGGGCCGCTTTGGTGCTGGGGCTGCGCAACTACAGGCGTGAGTTGCAGCCGCGCCACGGGGTCATGCTGGTGTCGCTGGTGTGGGCTTTGCTGCCGCTGTTTGCCACGCTGCCGCTGATGTTGGCCTGCTACCAGGTAGGGCGGCCAATGTCGTTCACCCACGCGTATTTCGAAGCCGTCTCGGGCCTGACCACCACGGGCTCGACGGTGTTGGCGAACCTGGACACGCTGCCGGTGTCGGTGAATGTGTGGCGCACCTTCATGCAGTGGATTGGCGGCATGGGGATTTTGATTTTGGCGGTGGCGGTGCTGCCCATGCTGGGCGTGGGCGGCAGCCAGCTCTTCAAGGCCGAAGCCGCTGGCCCCGTCAAGGACACCAAACTGACGCCGCGCATGACCGAAACGGCCAAGGGCTTGTGGGGGGTCTACGCGCTGTTTTCGGCAGGCTGCGCTTTGGCCTATTGGCTGGGCGGCATGTCGCCCCTGGACGCGCTGATGCACATGTTCTCTACGGTCAGCCTGGGCGGGTTGTCGTCGCACGATGCCAGTTTTGGCTACTTTGCGTCGCCCCTGCTGGAGGGCATTGCATTGTTTTTCATGCTGCTGGCGAGCTGCAATTTCGCCCTTTATTTCGTGGCCATGCGCAAAGGCCATTGGCAGGGTTTTTGGCGCGACCCAGAGATGCGTGCCACCCTGGTCGCCTTGCTGGGCGGTGGGCTGTGCGTGGCCGTGCTGCTCTGGGCCAAAGGTATTTACGAGCCGCTGCAAGCGCTGCGCCACGGCGTGTTCCATATGGTTTCGGTGGCCACCACCACGGGGTACGCTACGGTGGACTACCTGGCCTGGCCGGTGTTTGCCCCGGTGCTGATGCTGATGCTCTCGGGGGTGGCCACCAGCGCTGGCTCCACAGGGGGCGGTATCAAGATGGTGCGCATGCTGATTCTGGTCAAGCAGGCGCGGCGCGAGCTGACGCGGCTAGTACACCCGAACGTGGTGCAGCCCGTGCGCCTGGGCGGCGCGGTGGTCGAGAACCGCATGATCTTCTCGGTGATGGCCTTCATGCTGGTGTACGGCGGCACAGTGATTGTTTTGAGCATGCTGTTGCTGCTCACTGACATGGAACCATTGACGGCGTTCAGTGCTGTCATTGCCAGCGTCAACTGCATGGGGCCAGGGCTGGGCAGCGTGGGGCCTGCCTCCAATTACGGGGTGCTGACCGATTTTCAGCTCTGGGTGTGTACTTTGGGCATGCTGCTGGGGCGCCTGGAAATTCTGAGCTTCATGGCATTGTTGACGCCGGCCTTCTGGCGCCGCTGAGGCACTCCTACAATGGCGCGCAACCGTCTTTCAAGGGCACTCCATGGTTCCGCACCTCATCACCGCCCTCACCGGGCCCATCAACGAGCTAGAACAGCGCATCATCGACTCCATGCCCGCCACCGAGCGCTGGTTCCGGCTGGAGTGGATGGAGCACACACCGCCGTTTTACAGCTCGGTGGACATCCGCAACGCGGGTTTCAAGCTCGCGCCCGTGGATACCAACCTGTTTCCAGGTGGCTGGAACAACCTCACCCCCGAGATGCTGCCGCTGGCAGTGCAGGCGGCCATGGCGGCCATCGAAAAGATTTGCCCCGAGGCGCGCAACCTGCTCATCATTCCCGAGAACCACACACGCAACAGTTTTTACCTGAGCAACGTGGTGCAGTTGCAGCGCATCTTCAACATGGCAGGGCTCAATGTGCGTGTGGGCTCCATCAGCCCCGAGGTCAAGAAGACCACCGTTGTCGAGCTGGCCAACGGCGATACCGTCACGCTGGAGCCCGTGGTGCGTACCCGGGGGCGGCTGGGTCTGAAGAATTTTGACCCCTGCACCATCTTGCTCAACAACGACCTGTCGGCGGGTGCGCCGGGCATTCTGGAAGATATCCACGAGCAGTACCTGCTGCCGCCGCTGCACGCTGGCTGGAGCGTGCGCCGCAAGAGCAACCACTTTCGCAGCTACGAAGAAGTGGCCAAGCGGTTTGGCAAAGTGCTGGGCATAGACCCGTGGCTCATCAATCCGATGTTCGGTAAATGCGCCGACGTGGACTTTGCCGCTGATGCGAGCCTCGATAGCCTGCAAACCCAGGTCGATGCGCTGCTGGGAAAGATCCGGCGCAAATACAAAGAGTACGGCATCAATGAAAAGCCGTTTGTGGTCGTCAAGGCCGACAACGGCACCTACGGCATGGGCATCATGACGGTGCGCGATGCCAAAGACTTGCAGGCGCTCAACCGCAAGACCAAGAACAAGATGGCTGTCATCAAGGACGGGCAGACGGTGCGTGACGTCATCATCCAGGAAGGCGTGCTCACCCAGGAGCGTGTGCATGAAGCCGTGGCCGAGCCAGTGGTTTACATGATGGATCGCTACGTGGTGGGCGGTTTCTATCGCATCCATGCAGACCGGGGCGTGGACGAGAACCTCAATGCGCCGGGTGCTGGTTTTGTGCCCCTGGCCTTTGACCACAGCACGCAGCTGCCCCAGCCAGGTGCCCGCCCTGGCGCCAGTGCGCCCAACCGCTTCTATATGTATGGCGTGGTGGCTCGCCTGGCCATGCTGGCGGCCAGCTACGAGCTGGAAGCCACCGACCCTGACGCCGAGGTGTACGACTGATACCGGCACGCCACCGGCCAGCGCCTGGTGCTGGCAGTGGCGGCCTTGCAACAACCTGGCAGTCCGGTGCGAACCGCACCTGTGGTGCAGCGCACAATGGCGTTCTTCAATCAACCAAGCCCCGCCCGTTGAGCGGTCGGGCCAAGCACTGTGGCCGTAGCAGCGGAAACCCCCAAGTCCTCCCTCGGTGTGTTAATGCTGGGGGCTATCGGTGTCGTTTATGGCGATATCGGCACCAGCGTGCTGTATTCGGTCAAGGAGGTGTTTGGCTCCGGCCACGTGCCGTTCACACCGGACAACGTTCACGGCATCCTCTCCATCTTCTTCTGGACGCTCACGGTCATCGTGTCGCTCAAGTACGTCACGCTGGTGCTGCGAGCAGACAACCATGGCGAGGGCGGGCTGGTGGCCATGCTGGCCCTGGCATCCCAGACCGTCAAGCACCAGCCGCGTCTGCGCAAATGGCTGCTGCTGGTGGGCATCTTCGGCACCTGTCTGTTTTATGGCGATGGCGTCATTACGCCTGCTATCACGGTGCTGGGGGCTGTCGAGGGGCTGGAGGTCATCTCGCCCACGTTCAAGAAATACGTGGTGCCCCTCACTCTGGTCATCCTGCTGCTGCTGTTCATGGTGCAAAAGCGCGGCAGTGCCAGCATCGGACGTTTTTTTGGGCCCATCATGGTGGCCTGGTTTGCCGCCATCTCGGCCCTGGGGGTGCTGAACATTGCGGACAACCCCGGCATCTTGCGCGCCATCAGTCCGCACTATGCGCTGGCCTTCATACTTGAGCAGCCCGGAATCACCTTCATCATTCTCGGCGCGGTCGTGCTCTGCGTAACGGGGGCGGAGGCGCTGTACGCCGACATGGGGCACTTCGGGCGCCGCCCCATCCGGGTGACTTGGTTCACCATCGTCATGCCAGCGCTGACGCTGAACTACTTTGGCCAAGGCGCACTGTTGCTCAAGCACCCAGAGGCCGTGAAGAACCCTTTTTTCATGATGGCCCCCGACTGGGCGCTGGTGCCCATGGTGCTGCTGGCCACGATGGCGGCGGTGATTGCCTCGCAGGCACTGATCTCAGGCGCCTTCAGCGTCACCAAGCAGGTGATCCAGCTGGGCTATCTGCCGCGTCTGCGCGTGCTGCACACCAGTGCCTTGGAAACCGGTCAAATCTACCTGCCGTTCATCAACTGGAGCCTGTTCGCCATGATCGTGCTGGCGGTGGGCATGTTCAAGTCGTCCAGTGCGCTGGCCTCTGCTTACGGCATCGCCGTGACCACCGACATGCTGATCACCACGGTGCTGACTTTCTTCGTCATCCGCAATGCCTGGCGCCTGCCATTGGCGCTGAGCCTGGGCGCCACCGCCTTTTTCTTTGCCGTGGACTTTGCCTTCTGGGCCTCCAACCTGCTCAAGTTGTTTGACGGTGGCTGGTTCCCGCTGGTCATTGCCAGTGCCATCTTCATTCTGATGAAAACCTGGAAAGATGGTCGCCGCCTGATGCGCGATGTGTTGACCAGCGATGCACTGGCATTGCCTGATTTTCTGGCGGCGGTGTTTGTCAGTCCTCCCGTGCGTGTCGAGGGTACGGCGGTATTCCTCACCGCCGAGCCGGGCACCGTGCCCAACGCCTTGCTGCACAACCTCAAGCACAACAAGGTGCTGCACGCACAGAACCTGTTTGTCACGGTGCGCAACCACGAGGTGCCCTGGGTCGAAGAGGAGCGGCGCATCGAGATGCTGGCGCTGGGCCATGATTGCTGGCAGGTGGTCATCCACTACGGCTTCATGAACGACCCCGACGTGCCGCGTGCGCTGTCTCTGCTGCGCGGGCGTGGCTGCGAAGTCGAGCCCATGACGACCAGTTATTTCTTGTCGCGCGACACCGTCATTCCCACCGTGGGTAAGGGCATGGCGCCCTGGCGCGAAAAACTGTTCGCGCAGATGCACCACAACGCCAGCGGCGCCGCCGACTTCCTGCACCTGCCCAATAACGCAGTGGTGGAGCTGGGTTCAAAAATCGAGATTTGATGCTTGTGGATTTGAAAATACAGTGTTTTTGCCTTCTAGGCCACGTGTAGAAAGCGCTAGTAGCTATAAAATTAATAGCAATTGTGGGCCTGTGCCAGGGGGATGTCCTGGTCTTTTGTTTGATTTCACACCGTACACACCATGAAACTGCTGTTCATCGCCGATCCGCTGGAAGGTTTTGCCACCTACAAAGACACCACCTTTGCCATGATGCGCGAGGCCCAACGCCGGGGGCACAGCATCGCTGCTTGCCAGCCGCAGGACGTGATGTGGGAGCGTGGCCACTGCGTTACCGCCCATGTCCGCGACATTGTTCTGACAGGGCAGCCGAAGGAGTGGTTTCGCGCCGAGAACGCGCGCGCCGCTGTATTGGCAACTTTCGATGCGGTCTTGATGCGCAAAGACCCGCCGTTTGACAGCGAGTATTTCTATGCCACGCACCTGTTGGAACAAGCCGAGCGCGAAGGCGCGCGGGTTTTCAACAAACCCCGCGCGCTGCGTGACCATCCGGAAAAATTGGCCATCATGGAGTTTCCCGAGTTCATCGGCCCGACACTGGTCACGCGCGATGCCCGCGACATCCAGCGCTTTCATGCCGAGCACCAGGACATCATCCTCAAGCCCCTGGATGGAATGGGGGGCATGGGCATCTTTCGCGTCGGTCCTGATGGGTTGAACCTGGGCAGCATCACGGAAACGCTGAACCGGGGCGGCGCACAAAGTCTGATGGTGCAGAAGTTTTTGCCGGAAATCGCTGACGGCGACAAGCGTGTGCTGATCATTGGCGGCAAGCCCGTGCCCTATTGTTTGGCGCGCATTCCACAAGGCAGTGAGGTGCGAGGCAACCTGGCCGCTGGCGGCAAAGGCGTGGCGCGTCCCCTGAATGCACGTGACCTCGAAATCGCCCATGCCCTGGGGCCGGTACTGCAAAGCAGGGGGCTGTTGCTGGCGGGGGTCGATGTGATTGGCGATTGCGTCACTGAGATCAATGTCACCAGTCCTACATGTTTTCAGGAAATCCAGCAGCAGACTGGTTGTGATGTGGCTGCGTTGTTCATGGACGCACTGGAATTGGCTACAGAAGTGGAATCTGCATAAGTTTCTCTTTCCGCCTTCTGTTCTGTGTTACAGTAGAGGGCTTCGCTACCCGGTGCTTTGGTTTTTCCGGTGTTGTTTGGGTGGCGAAGGTGGTTGAAAAAGTTTTCTGGGTTTTGTGTTTAGTTGCTGAAAAGCGGT
>NZ_JAQUAL010000081.1:0-14531 GCF_028687295.1 Simplicispira sp. | reverse complement strand
CGCACTTCGCGCATCAGGTTCAGGTAGTAGTGCAGGTTGTGGATGGTGGTGAGCATGGGGCCGAGCATCTCGCCGCAGCGGTCGAGGTGGTGCAGGTAGGCGCGCGAGAAACCGCCGCGCCCGCCCTCGTCCCAGCTCACGCCCGCTGCGCCCGCGCAGGCGTGGCAGGTGCAGGTGGTGTCCAGCGGCTGGTGGTCGGTTTTGTGGCGGGCGTTGCGGATTTTGAGGTCGCCAAAGCGCGTGAACAGCGTGCCGTTGCGCGCGTTGCGCGTGGGCATCACGCAGTCGAACATATCCACACCGCAGGCTACGCCTTCGACCAGGTCTTCGGGCGTGCCCACGCCCATCAGGTAGCGCGGCTTGTGCGCAGGCAGGCGGTGCGGCGTGTGCGCCATGATGGACAGCATCTCGTCCTTGGGCTCGCCCACGCTCACGCCGCCAATGGCGTAGCCGGGAAAATCCATCTCCACCAGCCGCTGCAAAGACTCTTCGCGCAGGTTCAGGTACATGCCGCCTTGCACGATGCCGAACAGCGCGTTGGGGTTTTGCAGCCGTTCGATTTCATTTTTGCTGCGCACGGCCCAGCGCAGGCTCATTTCCATGGATTTGCGCGCCTCGGCCTCGGTGGTGAGGTGGCCTTTGGTCTCATACGGCGTGCACTCGTCCAGCTGCATCACGATGTCGGAGTTGAGCGTGGTCTGGATTTGCATGCTCACTTCGGGCGACATGAACAGCTTGTCGCCGTTGACGGGAGACGCAAAGGTCACGCCCTCTTCGGTGATTTTGCGCATGGCACCCAGGCTCCACACTTGGAAACCGCCCGAGTCGGTGAGGATGGGCTTGTGCCATTGCTCAAAGCCGTGCAGGCCGCCAAAGCTTTGCATCACGTCCAGGCCGGGGCGCATCCACAGGTGGAAGGTGTTGCCCAGAATGATTTGCGCGCCCATGTCGTGCAGGCTTTGCGGCATCACGCCCTTGACGGTGCCGTAGGTGCCCACGGGCATGAAGATGGGGGTTTGCACCACGCCATGGTTGAGCGTGAGCTGGCCACGGCGGGCGTGGCTGGAGGCGTCGGTGGTGAGGATGTCGAATTGCAGCATGGCCGCGATTGTCCCGGATGGGGCGTGCGGTGGCGCCGCTACACTGAACCGAACCATTCAAAAAAAGGAACTTCCATGCTCAAAATCCTCATTGCCATCGACGGCTCCGACCTCGCCCTGGACGCCGTGCGCTACGCGCTGCGCCTGGCGCAGAACGGTTTGCAGATCAGCAGCGTGGTGCTGGCCAACGTGCAGGAGCCCGCATCGCTGTACGAACTGGTGACCACGCGCGACCCCGAGCTGATTGCCGCCGCCAGCATCGAGGCCGGTGAGCACCTGATTGCCCCCGCCCGTGCCTTGCTGGAGGCCACCGGCCTGGAGTGCGAAAGCGCCGTGGGCGTGGGCGACCCCGCGCACACGCTGGTGGACATCATCGAAACCGCAGGCTGCGACCTGGTACTGATTGGCGCGCGCGGCCAGGGCGCCATCAGCAGCGCGCTGCTGGGTTCGGTGTCGCAAGAGCTGGCGCATGCCAGCCCGGTGCCGGTGACGATTGTTCGCCACGTGGAGGCGCTGTCTGCCGACGAAGCGGGTGATGTGCTGGACGCTGACGGCCAGGACGGCGGCGCTGCGGGCAGCGCGGGCGACTGAGCGCTGCGCCAGATGGGGCGCACGGGCAGGCGCTGGCCCGGGCGCGCTGGTGGTGGCCCTATGCGGCCTTGCGAAACGGCCCCGCTGCGGGCCGTTTGAATTTGCCGTGGGGCAGCGTGGCCAGGCGCTGGAACATGCGCCGCACGTAGCCGCGCACCCACAGGCATTTGTTGATTTCTTCCACCGGCAGTGGCCCCGAGATGACCACCAGGTCATTGGCCACCTCCTGCGCACCGGCAGCGCGCAGGCGCCTGCGCGTCATGGTGGCCCAGGAGTGGATGCGCGTGGGGCTGCCGTGCTGGTGAACCTCGCCCGTGTGCAGGTCGAAGGCAATGGCCACGGTGTCTGTCTTGAGCTTGAAGCGGCGTTCGCCCGTGACGGCACTGGGCGTCTCGCGCATGTCGTACAGGTAATAGCTCCCAGCCTTGAGCTGGTATTGCAGATCCATGGGTTTCCTCCGTGGCGCGATTGTGGCCGACCCGGCATTCGGCAGGGGCAAGGATAAGCGCCGGAAATGACAGGCTTTTTGCGCCCCGTCAGAAGTCCAGCAGGCTCAGTCCCACGCTGAACACGGTGCGCTGGCGGTTGTAATCGATCAGGCTGTCGCCGTAACCGCTGAAGAGCTGGGTGTGCAGGCGCAGATTGCTTTTGCTGCCCCACAGCCCGGTGCCCAGGGTTTGCAGCCACTCCACGCGCGCCGAGCCCCGGCCCTTGCTGGCCAGTGCGTGGCGCACGGTCACGCCCAGGGTGTTTTCCGGGTTGACGTTCCAGAGCACGCGCAGCTCGCCCCGGCCTATGTAGTCGCTGATGCCGGGGTTGTCGTCGCTGGTGGTCTTTTCGTTCAGGCGCTTCCAGATGCGTGCCTGCACGTTCCAGCGCTGGCCCAGTTCCATGCCCGCCATCAGGTAGGCACGGTTCCAGCTGCGCGACAGGGGCAGGCTTTGGCCGTTGGATTGGTGAACCAGGCCCACGCCGCTGTAGCGCAGCCGCCAGCCGCCAGGCAACTGGGCATCGGTGGGATAGACGTAGATGACTTCAGGCTCGTGGTCGGTGGCGCGAAAGGGCCGTGAAATGCCCGGGCTGAACAGCTGCCAGTACGACTGCTGGGTGTAGCCAAACCACAGCGAGTCTTTGCGCTCGGCATCGCCAGCGGTGAGCAGGCCTTGCGCCATTTTGGTGCGCACTGACAGTTGCACGCGCATCTCGGTGCGCCGGTAGGGGGTGGCCGTTTCGGCGCTGTGCCCGGGGGCGCTGGAGGTGGGCTGGCGGTTGACGCTGTCAGCGCCCACCACCGACACGCTCATGGGCCGGTAGCCCCGAAAGCGGAAAGTGCCGCAGTCGCTGCCCGACTCCAGCTCCCACTGGCGCGACATCTCGCTGTAGCGCGGATTGCGGCAGCCGTCGATGTGGACCACGGTGGGGGCCGGTGCGGCCTGGGCGCTGTCCAGGGCCGTGGCACTGTTCAGTGCGGATGGCTGCGCGCTGGCGGGCGTTGTGCTGGGCACGCCAGCGGGCGTGGCACTGGCCTGTGCGGGCGGTGCTTGCCAGGCTTGCTGGCCTGCCCATTGGTCAAAGCAGGCCAGGCGCGCGGCGCTGTCGGGTTGGGCGGCGCAGTGGCGCCAGGCCGGATCGGTGGCCGGTGTGGCGGCGCTGGCGCCCTGTGCCCAGGCCAGGGTGGCCGGGGTCAGCAGGGCCAGGGCCAGGGGGGCGGTGTAGCGGTGTGTCATCAATGCCAGGCAGGCTGTTTTTGCAGCACGAAGGGGGTGGAGGTGTCGGTGGCGGCGTGGTGCCAGGTGCCACGGATTTCGCGGGCACAGCTGCCCTCGACGACCGTGCCCAGCCAGGTAGCGCTGATGCGCTGGCCGTCGGTGGATTCTTCCAGCGTCAGTTCGCCCTCGTGGACGTCGCCGCTGACCTGCGCCGTGGTGCTGGCGCGTTGCACGCTGCCGCGCACGCTCTCGCCCAGCTCGGGATGGGGGCCCAGGCGCAGCAGCGCGCCCGTGGCCGTGCCATCGAGCTGTGCGCGCCACACGCCTTGCAGGTGCTGGTGCGTCATCTCCATGCCGCTGGGGCAGGAGCTGGTGGGGTTGGTGGTGCTGCGGGTTGCACTGACCGGGGGGATGGCCCCATTTTTGAGATCGTTTTCGGCTCTGGCGCTTGCGGGATAAGCGCTGGCAGCTATCAAAATAAGAGTAATAAAAGCTTTCATGGTGTGGGGTTGGATGCTTGGGCCGCACTGGCGGCCTGGGCCTTGGCGGCAAATTCGGCGCGCAGGGCCTTGAGTTTTTCACGCGGGTCTTCGCGGGCGGTGGTCTGGTTCAGCGCCATCTCGGCGATGAAGCGGCTGGGCTGGGCGGCCACCATTTCGCGGCCTTTTTTGCGTTTTTTCGTCCAGCTCACGGCCAGGGTGCGCTGGGCGCGGGTGATGCCCACGTACATCAGGCGGCGCTCTTCTTGCAGGCGCTGCACCATGTCGCCCGTCACGTCCTTGTCGCGGCCACCGTCGTCGTCCATTTTGAAGGGCAGCATGCCCTCGGTCACGCCGGCCAGGATCACGTGCGGCCACTCCAGCCCCTTGCTGGCGTGCAGCGTCGAGAGCGTGACCATGTCCTGGTCTTTCTCGCGCTCCGAGATGGTCGAGAGCAGTGCAATGGTCTGCGCCACTTCCAGCAGGCTTTTGGATTCGCTGGTGGTCACGCTGCCCGCCGTGTCGTCGATCTGGCCACCAGCGCGCTGGGCCATCCAGTCGCAAAACTCCAGCACATTCGTCCAGCGCGCGGCGGCCACTTTCTCGCTGTCTTCGCCGTCGTAGAGGTATTTTTCGTAGCCGATGTCTTTGAGCCAGTCGAGCAAGAAGGCGCGCGCGCCGTCCGCGCCGTGGGTGTGGCGGGCGCGGTATTCCAGATCGTTCACGTAGCGGCCAAATTCCAGCAGGCTGTCGAGCGCGCGCCGGGGCAGGGCGGCGGGCAGCATGGGCGAGAACAGCGCGGCAAACAGGCTCAGGTGGTGCTGCGTGGCAAACGCACCCAGCTGTGCCAGGCTTTGGTGGCCAATGCCGCGCTTGGGCGTGCCCACCGAGCGCAAAAACGCTGGGTCGTCGTCCGAATTGATCCACAGCCGAAACCACGCGCACAAGTCCTTGATTTCCGCCCGGTCAAAAAAGCTGGTGCCACCCGAGACTTTGTACGGGATGTTGGCCCGGCGCAGGGCTTTTTCAAAGGGCTTGGCCTGGTGGTTGGCGCGGTACAGCACGGCAAAGCCGCGCCATTCGGGCGGCGGGTTGCTGGCCGCGCGCAGGCCCAGAATGCGGGCCACGGCGCGCTCGGCCTCGTGCTCTTCGCTGTCGGCATCGACCACGCGCACCGGCTCGCCCTCGCCCAGCTCGCTGAACAAGGTTTTGGGGAACAGCTTGGGGTTGGGGCCGATGACGTTGTTGGCCGCGCGCAGGATGGCGCTGGTGGAGCGGTAGTTTTGCTCCAGCTTGACGATTTGCAGCTGCGGAAAATCCACCGGCAGCTTTTTCAGGTTGTCCAGCGTGGCGCCGCGCCAGCCGTAAATGCTTTGGTCGTCGTCGCCCACGGCGGTGAAATGGCCGCGTTCGCCCACCAAGAGCTTGAGCAGGTCGTACTGCGTGGCGTTGGTGTCCTGGTATTCATCGACCAGCACATGGCCCAGCGCCGCCTGCCATTTGGCGCGCACTTCGGGGTAGTCGCGCAGCAGCTTGAGCGGCAGGCTGATGAGGTCGTCAAAGTCCACGCTCTGGTAGGCGGCCAAGCGCTCCTCGTAGCGCGCCATGATGAGGGCGATGGTGCGCTCGTTGTCGTCCTGGGCGCGGGCCAGGGCCTGCTGGGCGTTCATGCCCATGTTCTTCCACAGGCTGATCGTCCACTGCCACTGGCGCGCGGTGGCCGCGTCGGTCGTGCCCCCGGCGGCGTCTTTCAGGATGCTGTTCACGTCGTCCTGATCCAGGATGCTGAACTGGGGCTTGAGGCCCAGCACTTTGCCGTCTTCGCGCACCATGCGCACACCCAGCGAGTGGAAGGTACAGATCAGCACCTCTTTGGCGCGCCGGCCAATCAGGCCCTTGGCGCGTTCACGCATTTCAGCGGCGGCCTTGTTGGTGAAGGTGATGGCGGCAATGCGCCGGGGATCGAGCCCACGCTCTATCAGGTGGGCGATTTTGTGCGTGATGACCCGCGTCTTGCCCGAGCCCGCCCCGGCCAGCACCAGGCAAGGGCCATCGGTGTAGTGAACAGCCTGGAGCTGGGCGAGGTTGAGACCGGAGGACATGGGTGAGAGGGGCGCGGTGATGGGGGGAGCGAAGGGGGCCGAAGCAGCCAGGGCGGTCTGCGGCGGGCGGGCGCGGCCCGCAGAGCGCGCAATGATACAGAGCAGGCCCGACCGCGTCCGGCCCCGCGCGGTCTGGGGTGCCGGTTGCGTTTTTGGCCTGGCCCGGGTGTGGTGCGGCTGCCTGGCCTGCGCACAGGTGCTGCCGCTGGGCGCCATCTTCCGGCTCGACGGGCGTGCCCTTGCCGGGGTGCGCTCAGACGGCGATGTTGATCAGTTCGCCTATGCGCTGGCCCAGGCCGTTGAGCATGGCGGGGCTGGCCGATGGCAGGGTGGTGGCCTGCGCGGTGGCGGTGTAGGTGATGGGTGCAATGGCCCCGCCAATGGCGCTGGCGGGGCTGGCTACAGCATCGGTCGCCAGCATGCTTTTGCCAAAGCTGTTCATATCCTGGCGCGCCTTGTCGGCGCCCGAGATGGCCTGGTTGGCGCGGGTGTCGATGGCGCGGGCGTTGGCCTCGGCCAGATCGACCTGTTTCCAGGCCTGGCGGGCCTGTGTTTGCAGTGTTTCGGCGGCCTGTTGCGCCTGCTCTGCCGCACGCCGCAGCTGCGGCGAGGCGGCCTGCTGGAAGCTGGGGAGCGCTGCGCTGGCGGATGTTGAGATAGCAAGCATGGTCGTTGTAACAGCCTGGGCTTTCACCCGGGCCGCTCCTGTGTAAGGCCGTCAGGCCATGATCGAAAGGCGTTGTGTGGGCCGGGCGTTGGATTGCGCCGACTGGGCATCAGCCAGCTGCTGGAGCTGCTGGGCTCTGCTGAGTAGAGCGGGGCCGCCTTGCTCACCCGCCATGGTGCGGCCCTGGGTGCTGTTGGACGACGAGGCCGATTCGCCCGTGCGGTTGACCACGCCCAAGCTCAGGGTAGAACGCCCCGCACCTTGCACAGCGACACCGCCCAGGGCGTTGCCGCCATCGGTGGAGCGGGGGTTTTCTGGTGCTGGCACCGGCGCACGCATGTTCAGTGACAGGCCCATGGTCGATTGCCAGGCGGGCGCGGCAACGGCATTGGCCTGCTGCCCGGCCTGGTCTTGCGAAGTGCCTGCCACACGTTGCTGGGTGATTTGGCGCGTCTGCGCTTGCACGTCGTTGGTTTCGGTACGCATCTGTGGTTTGATTTCTGGCGCAACTGCGCTCTCGCCGGTATTGACTGGCGGCTTGTTCAGCTGTGGCGCTTTGTTGGCTACCTGTGCCAGAAAGTTACCGTCGATACGTAATGCCATGGCGACTCTCCTTCAGAGTTCATTGGTACCCAAGCCGGGGCAATGGCGCAAACAAGGGGGTGAATCGAGTGCTGTTTGCGCCTTGGTCTGATTGGGGGTGTGTTAAGGCAAGCTATGGCCGGACTGTAGGCCGGGGTCCCCCTGGATGTCAAATTTTTTGTGCACTGCGGCTGGGCGTTGGGTTGTCAAAATTGATAGCTGCCAGCGCTTTCCCTGTAAGCGCTGGAGTCCAAAAACAACCTCAAATTACCAGCGGATCCACGTCCACCAGCCAGCGCACCAGTGCCTTGTGTGCGCTCTGGGCGCGGGTGTGGTGCAACAGCGCCTGCCAGGCGGCCAGAAAGCGCTGCAAGGCGGCACGGCTGTCGCTCTCGAGCAGCATTTGCGCGCGCTCCACGTTGGCCACGCGCTGGATGGTGAGCGGCACCGGCGGGTACAGCGTGACGTGCTCCAGCCCCGGCAGGGCGGCATCGGTGGCCGCCTGGCTGGCGGCGCGCAAAAAGCCCTGCGCCACCTCCTGCGTGCGGGCGTCGGCGCGCACCAGTGCCTGGAACGCAAACGGTGGCATGGCGGCGCCCTGGCGCTCGTCGAGCTGCTGCGCGGCAAAGGCGGGGTAGTCGTGCTGGCGCAGCGCGGCGACGATGGCGTGCTCGGGGTGGAAGGTTTGCAGCCACATCTCGCTGCGGCTGCCCTGGGCTGCCACGTAATCGGCATCGCGCCCGGCGCGGCCACTGGCCTGCATCAACAGCGCAAACAGCCGCTCGGGCGCACGAAAGTCGCTGCTGAACAAGGCACCATCGGGCTGCACGGCGGCCACCAGCGTGATGCGCCGGAAGTCGTGGCCCTTGGCAATCATTTGCGTGCCCACCAGCACGTCGATGTCGCCGGCGTGTACCTGCGCCAGCTGCGCCTCCAGGGCGCCCTGGGCGCGGGTGGTGTCGGCGTCGATGCGGGCCACGCGCGCGGGCGCGCCATCGGGGCGGCGCACGTCGGCCAGCAGGGCGCTGAGTTGCTCTTCGAGCTGCTCGGTGCCCCGGCCTATGGGCGTGATGTCGGGGCTGCCGCAGCCGGGGCAGGCGCGCGGCACGCGCTGGGCAAAGCCGCAGTGGTGGCAGCGCAGGCTGCGGTCGGTTTTGTGGAAAACCTGGTGCGCGCT
Source organism: Simplicispira sp. (assembly GCF_028687295.1). Lineage (NCBI taxonomy): Bacteria > Pseudomonadati > Pseudomonadota > Betaproteobacteria > Burkholderiales > Comamonadaceae > Simplicispira > Simplicispira sp. The sequence goes on along the minus strand of NZ_JAQUAL010000081.1, from coordinate 6,124 downwards.
GCAATGCGGGCAATCGCTTTTCCAGTCGCAGTCGGCGCAGTGCAGCACGGGGGCGTAGCCGCGCCGGTTGAGCAAAATCATGCACTGCTCGCCGCGCTCTATGCGCTCTTGCAGCGCGGCCAGCAGCGGCGCCGAGAACACCGTGCGCCGGGGTTGGTGGTTCATATTGACCACGCGCAACACCGGCAGCTTGCCCGCGCCGATGCGGCTGGGCATGTGCAGGCGCAGGTAGCGCCCGCCCTGCGGGTCCTCGGGCGTGGCCGGGCGGCTGGCGTGCCAGCTCTCCAGAGACGGCGTGGCCGAACCCAGAATGACCTTGGCGTGCTGCTCGCGTGCGCGCCAGATGGCCAGATCGCGGGCCGAGTAGCGCGCGCCCTCTTGCTGCTTGTAGCTGGCGTCGTGCTCTTCATCGACCACGATCAGCGCCAGTTGCGGCATCGAGGCAAACACCGCCATGCGCGTACCCAGCACGATGCGGGCCTGGCCACTGTGCGCCGCCAGCCAGCTTTTGAGGCGCTGCGGGTTGGTCATGCCGCTGTGCAGCGACACCACGCTGGCAGTGCCAAAGCGCTCGGTAAAGCGTGCCTCCAGCTGCGGCGTGAGGTTGATCTCGGGCACCATCACCAGCGCCTGGGCGCCGGGGCGGGCCTCCAGCGCCGTCTGCACGCAGCGCAAATAGACCTCGGTTTTGCCGCTGCCGGTGCTGCCAAACAGCAAAAACGGCCCGGGGTTGGAGCCGATTTGGGCCAGAACGCCCTGCTGCTCTGCGCTAAGCGCTATCAAAGGAGTAGCGTTTTCAGCGGCGTCGGCAGGTGCGGGGGCGGTGTTTGCGCGGGCCGCAGCGCCTTTGCCCGCAGGCTTGGCCGGGCGGCGCAGGCGCCGGGCCAGTTGTTCATGGCTCAGATCGCGCAGCTGCGGCGGCAGGGCGGCCAGGGCGATTTCACCCAGGCTGCGCTGGTAGTAGCGCGCGGCAAAGGCCACCAGACGGCGCCAGTGGATATCCAGCGGCGCAATGCCATCGAGCACGGCGGCCACGCTGCGCGTGGCCATGCCTTCGGGCAGCGGCGCAGGCGTGCCATCCCAGACCACGCCCAGCACCTCACGCTGGCCCAGCGGCACGCGCACCAGCGTGCCTGGCGCCAGGGGCTGTGCGCTGGTGTAACTGAGCAGGTCGCCCAGCGCGCTGTGCGCCGGCGTGTGGACGGCCACGGCCACCGTGGCAGGCTGCGACTGCGATGGCTGCGCCGATCCCGTTGCCGGTGCTCGCTGCGGCAGCGTGGATGCCTGTACGGCGGCGGGCGGGTTGGGGTGGTCGGGTGGCGGCGCCATGGGGTGCGGGGGGAGGGCGTTGCGGGCGGAGGAATGCGGTGGTCGAACGGCGGGGAGGGTGCGGTGTGCCAAGTATCTGCGCGGATCAGCACCAGCCTGTGGATAACTTTGTGGGCATCCTGCGCGCACGGGGCTGCGGGCTGTGGAGAACACTGCACTACAGCGTCTTGTTGCTGGCCCGGTACAAAAACAAAAATGCTTTCAAATCAAACGGTTGCGTGAATGTCGGCAGCGGTGTTGCGGTGCTGTGGCACATCGGAGCGGCTGTACCAGACCAGGGCGCCGCAGCACGCGCCATGTGCATAAGTTGACTGGGCCGGGCTGGCAAGCACCCATCCGGGGTCGAGGTGTGTTAGCGCGGTGCGGCCCGTGCGGCGCCCAAAACCAGCGCCGAGGGGGCTGCATCGATGCAAGTCTTTGATTCTTCGGGGGTTTTGCAACTTGTCCAGAAAATCTGTGGATAACTTTGTGGGTATCTGGTGCGCCACCGGGCCGCAGGCCTTGTGGCCATTGGCTCAGCAACACTTTGCCTGCCAAAGCAGCAGCGGTAAGTGGCTATATAAATCAATGACTTAGCGCGGTGTGGCGCACTTGCGTGGCGGGTGGGCCATGCGCACTGCGCGCTGCGCGGCGGCCACCGCACGCCGCCGGTTTGTGCATAAGTCAGTGCCCGCCCCCGTGGCAGGGCCGTGTCGGCGGGCGCCTGCCCAGGGTATCCGCCTGACGCTGCGCTCTGCCTCAGGCGCGCTGGCGCAGCGCGCGCGACTGGCTGTGCACCGCCTCGACCAGCGCCGCCACATGCTCAGGCGGCGTGAACTGGCTGATGCCGTGGCCCAGGTTGAAGATGTGCGTGGGGCCGGTGGTGGTTTTGTCGGTGTGCGGCGTGCCAAAGCTGGCCAGCACGCGCGCCACCTGCGCCTCGATCTGCGCGGGTGGGGCAAACAGCACATTCGGGTCGATGTTGCCTTGCAGCGCCTTGCCGGGGCCGCCCACGGCGCCGCCGACGATGGCGCGCGCCTTGCCCAGGTGGGCCGTCCAGTCCAGGCCCAGCACCTCGCAATCGATGTCCTTCATATCTTCCAGCCAGATGCCACCGCCCTTGGTAAAGACGATGCGCGGCACGTCCTGGCCGTCGGCGCCGGTGCGCTTGAGCTGTGCCAGCACGCGCGTGGTGTACGCCAGGCTGAACTCCTGAAAAGCACCATCGGCCAGCACACCGCCCCAGCTGTCAAAAATCATCACCGCCTGGGCGCCCGCGTCGATTTGCGCGTTCAGGTAAGCGGCCACGCTGTCGGCGTTGACGGCCAGAATCTGGTGCATCAAGTCGGGGCGCGCATACATCAGCGTCTTGACCTGCCGGTAGTCCTGCGAGCCTTTGCCCTCGACCATGTAGCAGGCCAGCGTCCAGGGGCTGCCCGAAAAACCGATCAGCGGCACGCGGCCATTCAGCGCGCGGCGGATGCTGGTGACGGCGTTGAACACGTAGCTGAGCTTGTCCATGTCGGGCACGGCGAGCTGGGCCACGGCGGCTTCGTCGCGCACTACCTGGGCAAAGCGCGGGCCTTCGCCTTCGGCAAACGACAGGCCCAGGCCCATGGCGTCGGGCACGGTGAGGATGTCGCTGAACAAAATGGCGGCGTCGAGCGGGAAGCGCTCCAGCGGTTGCAGCGTGACCTCGGTGGCGTAATCCACGTTGGTGGCCAGCCCCATGAAGCTGCCGGCCTGGGCGCGCGTGGCCTTGTATTCGGGCAGGTAGCGGCCCGCCTGGCGCATCAGCCACAGGGGGGTGTAGTCGGTGGCCTGGCGCCGGCAGGCGCGCAGGAAGGTGTCGTTTTGCAGGGGGGCGAAGGCGGTGGAATTCATGCGGGCGATTGTCGCAGGCCCGCTGGGCGGGTGGCCATGGCCTGCGAGGCCAGTTGCCGCCGGGCGCCAGCGCTGGCGCCGCCCCGGTGCTGGTGATTGGAAGTGTTTTATGCCTCCAGCCCTTGCACAGAGAGCGCTGGCAGCTATGAATTTTGGGGGTAATTGCGGCCCGTTATAGCGCTCGGGCGGGCCGCTACGGGCCCCTTTACTTGGCCGTCAGCAAGGTCTTGAAGCGCGGGTCGTTCACTGCCTTGGACAGCGTGCCCTGCACGGCGGGAGCAAAGGCATCGGCCACATTTTTGCAGGCACTCCAGGCATCCCAGCTGGTATCGAAGCGGTGGCTGTTTTCCACCTGCAAGGAATGGCCATTGCTGGATGTCAGCGTCATGCCAATCTCCCAGCTGGCAGGACTGATGGAGCTGAAGGAGAGCTTGTCGATCCGGCCGCCAATCGACACCGGGGCATTGCCTGCGTAGGCCTTGGCCAGGAACAGTTCTTCCTGAAATGCTTCGCGGATGAATTCCGCAGGGGTTTTGCCAGAACCTAAAGAGATGGGGCCATTGGCACGACACAAGGGGCTGCTCTCTACGCCTGGGGCAGCGGTGAATTCGTTGGTTTTGACCTTCGCTCCCGTATCGCGGACGTATTCCTCGATTTGGATGACGTTGCGTGTGGACGCCTTGTATTGCACGGGCGTGCTGGTGGTGGAGCACCCCGCCAGGAAGACGGCGGCCAGGGAAACGAGGAGAGCGGTTTTTTGGAGCATGGGGGTTGGGCTTGCAATAAAACGGGTTGGTTTTTAAGAAATGCCTTTCTTATGACCACTATACCCATGCGCGATGGAGATGTATTCAGGCGCTGTTTTTTAAAGCTTTTTAGGCTTGAAACCCTTGTTTGGTGGGCGCTAGCAGCTATTAATCTAATAGCGTTTCATCGGCCCCGGCCGCCAGCAGCCGCGTCAGCAGCGGGTGCATGACCTTGCGGGCGCTGTAGATCAGGTGGAACTGCTCATGCACGTCGGGCGTGGTGCCCACCAGTGCCAGGGCGCAGGTTTGCTCCAGGTGCGCGCCCAGCGATGCGGGCGCGGGCATCACGCCCATGCCGCTGGCGGCAAAGGTGCTGAGCAAGGCGCTGTCTTCAAACTCGCCAGCAATGTGGGGGCGGATGTGTTCGCGCTCCAGCCAGTGGTTGATGCGCGCACGCACGGCGGCGTGCTCGGTGGGCAGCAGCACCGGCACCTGCGCCAGGCTGTGCGGAAAATTCTCCCGCGCTGCTGTAGCCCAGCGCGCCGGGGCGTACCAGGCAATGGCGCTGGTGCCCAGCAGTTGGCTGGTGGTTTTCAGGGCCGGGTTGGGCGGCGCGGGGCGGTCGGCCAGCACGGCGTCGAGTTTGTGCAGCACCAGCTCGCCCAGCAGCGGCTGGAACTCGCCCTCGTGGCACAGCAGGCGCAGGTGCGGCTCGTCCAGCACGGGTTGGAGCAGCCGGTGCATGGCCAGCTTGGCAATGCCGTCCGAGATGCCCAGGTTCAGCCGCAGCGTTCTGCCGCTGGCGGCTTCGCGCACGCGCTGGGGCAGCTGCTCGCCCAGGGCAAAGATGTGGTCGGCCTCGTGCAGGGCGGCCACGCCCGCCTCGGTCAGCACCAGGTTGCGGCCCTCGTTGCGCAGCAGGCTCACGCCCAGCGATTGCTCCAGCGCGCGCACCTGGGCGCTGATGGTTTGCACGGCCATGTCCAGGCGCTCGGCGGCGCGGGCCATGCCGCCTTCTTTGGCCACCACCCAGAAGTAATACAGATGGCGGTAATTGAAGCTTTGGCTCATGGCGGTGCGGGCGGGGGGATGGTGAACAGTTCGTAAAAACCGAAGCAATACTACGTTGAATGCAGGTTTTTCAAATGTATCTGCGGTTTTACATTCGCCCATCTTTCAATTTTTTCCTGCGATGGAGCGCAATGATCATGGAAACCATAGGAACCTGGTGGATGTGGACGGGGTTTGCCGTCTTTGTGGTGGTGGCCATTGCCATCGACCTGCTGGTGATGGAGCGCCAGGGCGCGCACAAGGTCACGATGAAGGAGGCCGTGCGCTGGAGCCTGCTGTGGTTCGGGCTGGCCTTTGTGTTTGTGGCGCTCTTGTGGTGGTATCTGGACAGCAGCCAGGGCCGTGAGGTGGCCAACACGGTGTCCATGCAGTTCATCACCGGGTATCTGGTGGAAAAGAGCTTGTCGATTGACAACATCTTTGTCTTTTTGATGCTGTTCAGCTACTTTGCCGTGCCGCAGCAGTACCAAAAGCGCGCGCTCATCATCGGCATCATTGGCGCCATCATCCTGCGCACGCTGCTCATTTTGGTGGGTGCGTGGTTGCTGGCCACCTTCCACTGGCTGCTGTATGTGTTTGGCGCGTTCCTGGTGCTGACGGGCGCAAAGATGTGGTTTGCTGCGGGCCAGGAGCCTGATATTTCCACCAACCCGGTGCTGGGCTTGCTGAAAAAACGCATCCGCATCACCGACCAGTTTGATGGCGAAAAGCTCTCGACGATGGTCAATGGCGTCAAGCACTACACGCCGCTGTTTGTGGTGCTGGTGCTGATCGGCACGACCGACATCATTTTTGCGGTGGACAGCATTCCGGCGATTTTTGCCATCACCAGCGACCCGTTTATCGTGCTGACGGCCAACATTTTTGCCATCCTGGGCCTGCGCGCGCTGTACTTCCTGCTGGCGGATCTGGCCAACCGCTTCCACCTGCTGGCCTATGGCCTGGCGCTGGTGCTGGTGTTCATTGGCGCCAAGATGCTGTTGATTGATGTGGTCAAGATTCCGATTGGCTACGCGCTGCTGGTGACGGCGTCGCTGATTGCCGGTTCGATCTTCCTGTCGCTGCGCAACTCCAGCAAGAGCGAGGTGGCTTTGCCCGGCAAGGATTGATGGTCG
>NZ_JAQUAL010000080.1:0-14717 GCF_028687295.1 Simplicispira sp. | reverse complement strand
TGGCCATTTCGTCCATCAAGTTCAAGAGCGAAGACTTCCGCCTGGTGCAGATGATTGCCACGGCGCAGATTGCGTTTTTGGCGCGCAAAGACATTCCGGCCAACAGCGTCGATGAGTTTCTGGACTATGCGCGCAAGATGGCCAAAGAGGGCAAGCCCGTCACCTACGCCTCGGTAGGGCCTGGCAGCTTCTACCACCTGCTGGGCGAGCATTTGTCCAAAACCACCGGTATTGCCATGACGCATGTGCCCTACAAAGGCGCCGCGCCCGCCAGCCAGGATTTGATTGCCAGCCAGGTCGATATCTTCCTGGGGCCCTACGGCAAAATGTACGAAGGCTTGTACAAGGACGGCAAGATCAAGATCCTGGCCATGCTCAACAAGACGCGCGAAGAAAGCACCAAGCAATACCCCCTGATCACCGAGAGCAAGCAGCTCAAGGACTTTGATTTCAATATCTGGACGGGTTACTTCGTCAAGAAAGACACGCCCGAGCCCATCGTGCAGGTGCTGCACAAGGCCATCACCGACACGCTGAGCGATCCGACCGTCCACGCCGGCCTGGAGGCCAGCAGCCAGCTGACGGCCAAGCCGCTGCCGCTGGCGGCGGTGGGCAAGGCCTATGCCGACGGTACGGCACAGTTCCGTGCCATTGCCAAGTCCATCAATTTGCAGGCGCAGTAACACCATGCCAGGCACCCTGTCCCGCAGCCCCGGCACCTTGTCGGCCTTGCACGCCTTGTCGGCGGAGTTCACGGCGCTGCGCCGCGACATCCATCGCCACCCCGAACTGGGCTACCAGGAGTTCCGTACCAGTGAGCTGGTGGCCCAGCGGCTGGCCTCCTGGGGCTACCGCGTCACGCGCGGCCTGGGGGGTACGGGGGTGGTGGGCCAGCTGGTGTGTGGCCAGGGCGGCAAGCGATTGGGCCTGCGCGCCGATATGGATGCGCTGCCCATCCAGGAAGCCACCGGCCTGCCGCACGCCAGCAGCCACGCTGGCCTGATGCACGCCTGTGGTCATGACGGCCACACCGCCATGCTGCTGGCCGCAGCCAAGCACCTGGCCGAGCACGGCCAGTTTGATGGCACGCTCAACCTCATCTTTCAGCCTGCCGAGGAGGGCCTGGGCGGCGCCAAAAAGATGATGGAAGACGGCCTGTTTGAGCAGTTTCCGTGCGACGCCATTTTTGCCATGCACAACATGCCGGGTTTTCCGCGCGGCCAGTTGCTGCTGCGCGAGGGCGCCACCATGGCCTCCAGCGAGAACATCACCATCACGCTGCAAGGCCAGGGCGGCCATGGCGCCATGCCGCACGTGGCCATCGATCCGGTGGTGGCCGGTGCGGCCATCGTGATGGGCTTGCAGACCATCGTGGCGCGCAATGTGCCGCCGCTGCACATGGCGGTGATCACCGTCGGCGCTTTCCAGGCGGGCGAGGCCAACAACGTGATTCCACAAACGGCCACGCTGAAACTGAGCGTGCGCTCGCTAGACCGCGCGGTGCGCCAGCTGCTCAACCGCCGCATCCGCGAGCTGGTCGAGGCGCAGGCGCACAGCTACGGCTGCCAGGCCACGGTGGATTTTCAGGGGGGCTACCCGGTGCTGGTCAACACCCAGCCCGAGACCGAGTTTGCGCGCCAGGTGGCGCTGGAGCTGCTGGGGGCCGACCAGGTGGTGCTGCAAACGGCCCCCCTGACCGGCAGCGAGGACTTTGCCTTCATGCTGGAGCAGGTGCCGGGCAGCTATCTGTTCATTGGCAACGGCGACGCGGCCAGCGGCGGCCACGGCGCCTGCATGGTGCACAACCCGAACTACGATTTTGACGACGGCAACATCGCCATCGGCAGCGCCTACTGGGTGCGGTTGACCGAGCGGTTTTTGTCGGCCTGAATCGTGCCGGGGCGTCCGGGCAGAGCGGTGCGGCGGGTCAGCTGCCCAGGTAGTGCCAGGCCCATTGCTGTTGCAGGCGCAGCCAATCGGCGGCATCAGGCACGTGGGCTTGCAGGGCGTTCCAGTCGCAGGCCAGCTCCAGCGGTGCGCCGGTGGCGGGGTGGGGCACGGTCAGCGATTGCGCGTGCAGCCACAGCCGTGTCTGCCCCAGTTGCTCTGCCCACCAGCGGTTGAGCGGGCCTTTGCCGTGGGTAGCGTCGCCCAAAATGGGGTGGGCCAGGTGCTTGAGGTGGCGCCGGATCTGGTGGCGCCGCCCGGTCGTGGGCACGGCTTCGACCAGCGAGGCGCGCGTGGTGGGGTGGCGCGCATCAAAGCACGCGTTCAACTCCAGGCGCGCCAGGCAGCGAAAGCGGGTGTGGGCGTCTTGCACCGGCGCATCCGGGGGCGCATCGTCGGGGCGCAGAGGGTGGTGGACGTCGGCGTGTTCCGGCAACCAGCCGCGCACCAGGGCGATGTAGCGTTTGTGCGTGCGCTGCTGCTCAAAGGCCAGGCCCAGGGCGCGGGCGGCATCGCTGTGCAGCGCCATCACGAGCACGCCGCAGGTGCCTTTGTCGAGCCGGTGTACCGGGTACACGCGCTGGCCCAGCTGGTCGCGCAGGGTTTGCAGCACGAAGCGGGTTTCGCCCGCGTCCAGCCCGGTGCGGTGTACCAGCCAGCCTGCGGGCTTGTATACCGCCACCAGATGTTCATCGCGCCACAGGATGTGCAGCGGGCCGGGGATGCTGGCATCGGTACCGGCACGGTCGTGCGCCTGCGGTGCCGGGCTGGTGGGCGGCAGGGGCGGTGGTGGCAGGTTGCTCATCGTGCGCTGGCGTGTGGCATCAGCGGCGCTGGTAGCGGCGGCGGTAGTCCCACGGCGCCAGCGGGCGCGCTTGCGACCACAGCCCGACTTTGCTGGCCCGGGCCTCGCGTTGCAGGGGCACCAGTTGCGGGTGCTGCTTGGCGTAGGGCGTGTACACCCAGGCCAGGCCTGCACGCACCTGGGCCGTGGCCACGTCGGTGTTGCCGCAGCGCACGCTGGCCACGGTGCGGCCATATCTGTCGGTTTCGTGCGGCTGTATGGTGGCCGTGCGCCCGGCGCACAGCTTGAGCAGGTTGAGCCGCGCGCGGGTGCCAAAGGCTTGTCGGCTTTCGGGGGCGTCGATGGCGGCAATGCGCACTTTGACGGGTTGGGCGTAGGCGCCACGCTGGTTGCAGCGGGCGGTAAGGGTGTCGCCATCGCTCACGGCGACGACCAGGCACAGCATGACGGCAAGGGACACGGGAGACAAAAAGACAGCAAGCAAAACGGGCCAGGGCCGCAGGCGGTGCCGTATGGCCACCGCCCAGCGCCGTGGGCGGGGGGCGAACTATAGCGTTTGCCCGCGTACTTGGCAGCGCGTGTGCCGATTGCCTTATTTTTAGGCGCTGCGTCAAAACCCAATGCTGGCGCGGCTTTGCGCGCTTGTCCACGAAGTTATCCACAGATTGGCCCACAGTGTCTGGGTACAAATAGGCGGCGGTTGTGGGCCCTGCCGGGGTGCCTGGATGCGGGTGGCTTGTGGCCGGTGTGGGGTGGGTAGGGCTGGTGGGGGCGGTCAATTTTTAGTCAAAACTGGCTCAAAGCCTTACGCACTGGGCGCAAGCAGCTATCAAAATAGTCAATTCAAAGGCCGCACGGGGCGCTGTGGCGGCATGGCAGCGGCGCTTTGCCTGTTTTTTGGGCGGTGCTGACAAACCCAGTGCTGGCGCGGGTTTGGCGCACTTGTCCGGGTAGTTGTCCACAGCTTGGCGCACAGCTGCGGGGGACAAGCTGGGGGCCGGGGGCTGCGCACAGGTGGGCATCGCCGACAATGCCCCATTGCGGCGCTGCGCCCTTCCTCTTTTTTGCTGCCTTGTTGTTGAAAGCCGTATTCCTGTGATCAAGGGCCTTGTGGCGTCCGTGCTGGCGTCGTTGTTGTTTGGCGCGATTTACTACTTGTCGCCGTTTTTGGCGCCGCTCGACGGGGAGCAGATTTTTGGCTGGCGCGTGCTCCTGACACTGCCCTTTACGACGGCGCTGCTGCTGTGGTGGGGTGAGGGCGCGCAGGTGCGGCTGCTGGCCATTCGGGTGTGCCAGCGCCCGGTGCTGGCACTGGGCCTGTGCCTGAGTGCAGCGCTGCTGGGTGTGCAGCTGTGGCTGTTCATGTGGGCGCCGCTGCAAGGGCGGGCGCTGCCGGTGTCGCTGGGCTACTTTTTGCTGCCGCTGGCATTGGTGCTGGTGGGGCGGCTGTTTTACCGCGAGCGCCTGGGCCGGGCCCAGCTGCTGGCCAGCGCCCTGGCCGGTGCCGGTGTGGCGCACGAACTGCTGCGCGTGGGCGGCGTTTCCTGGGAGACGGCGTTGGTGGCGCTGGGCTATCCGGCGTATTTCATGCTACGGCGTTTTTTGCGCACCGAAGGGCTGGCAGGCCACTGGCTTGACATGCTGCTGCTGGCCCCGGCGGCGCTGTGGTTTACCCTGCGGGCGCCGACGAGCTGGCCGCTGGTGGCGGACACCCCCGCGCTGCCACTGTTGCTGCCCGCGCTGGGGCTGGTCAGCGCGGTGGCGCTGGCGCTGTACATGGCCGCCAGCCGCTGGCTGCCCATGGGGCTGTTTGGCCTGCTCTCGTATGTCGAGCCGGTGCTGCTGGTGCTGGTGGCGCTGCTGCTGGGCGAGTCGCTGGCGCCGGGGCAGTGGCCCACATATGCCTTCGTGTTTGCCGCTGTGGGCGTGCTGGTGCTCGAAGGCGTGTGGCGCCTGTGGCACACACCCCAGGCGCTGGCCAAGACCGCACCGTGATACGGCGCTGAGTGCGCAAACATGTTCCGGGCGGGGCCATGTACTGGTTTTTTTCAATCACTCACCAAAGGAAGAAACATGGATCAACCCATCCGAATCGCTATCGCTGGCCACGGCAACCTGGGCCGAGGTGTGGAGGCCGCCTTGGTCAAAAACCCCGACATGCAGCTGGTGGGCCTCTACACCCGCCGCGCGCCCGAGCGCATCACACCGCTGCAAGCGGGAACCCCGGTGTACGCCATGGGCGCCCTGCACGGGCACACCGACCAGATCGACGTGCTGATTCTGTGCGGCGGCTCCAAGACCGACCTGCCCCAGCAAGGCCCCGCGTTGGCAGCGCTGTTCAACACGGTGGACAGCTTTGACACGCACGCGTGCATCCCTGAATACTTTGCTGCCGTGGACGCGCCCGCCCGTGCCCACGGCAAAACCGCGCTGATTTCTGCGGGCTGGGACCCGGGCATGTTCTCGGTGCAGCGCGTCATGGGCGAGGCGCTGTTGCCCGATGGCGCCACCTACACCTTCTGGGGCAAGGGCTTGAGCCAGGGGCATTCCGACGCCATCCGCCGCATCTCGGGCGTGGCGGCGGGCGTGCAATACACCATCCCTGTGCCCGAAGCGGTGGAGCAGGTGCGCAGCGGCACCCGCCCGGTGCTGAGCACGCGCCAGAAGCACCGGCGCGAATGCTTTGTGGTGCTGCAAACCGGCGCAGACCCCGGCACCGTGCGCCGCGCCATCGTCACCATGCCGCACTACTTTGATGAATACGACACGCAGGTTCACTTCATCACCCACGAGGAACTGCGCCGCGACCACAGCGCCATGCCACACGGCGGCTTTGTCATTCGCAGCGGCAACACCACGCCCGAAAACGGCCAGGTGATTGAGTACGGCCTCACGCTGGACAGCAACCCCGAGTTCACCGCCAGCGTGCTGGTGGCCTATGCCCGTGCGGTGTACCGCCTGCACCAGCAGGGGCAGTACGGCGCCAAAACGGTGCTGGACGTGGCGCCGGGCTTGCTGTCGCCGCACAGCCCCGAGCATTTGCGCGCGCATGCGTTGTGATCACTTTTGAGTGCCGAATAGGTTTCTAGCGCTTGCTGGGTGAGCGCTAGTAGCTATCATTTTTGAAAAAATCACCAGCCACTTTCCATGGCTGGCAAAAAAATCCAGGTTCCTATATGAATTTCATATAGGAGGCGGTTACACTGCGCCTCCTATATGAATTCCACACTGCGCATTCCGCTCAATGCTTCGCCTGAACAGGTGCAGCGCCTGCAGGCTTTGCAGCAGGGCTTTGCGCAGGTGTGCAACGCACTGGCGCCGCTGGTGCAGCAAACGCGCATCTGGAACCGGGTGGCGCTGCACCACCTGGCCTACCGGCAGTTGCGTGAGCAGTTTCCCGAGATGGGCTCGCAGATGGTGTGCAACGCGATTTACTCCGTCTCGCGCACCTGCCGGCTGGTGTTTCAGCACCCGGCCAGCCCCTTTCACCTGACGCGCCTGGGCGACAAGCCGCTGCCGCGGCTGCGCTTTGCACCCAGCTGCCCCGTGTACTTTGACCGGCACACCCTGAGCCTCAAGGGCGGGCAGTTGTCCATGTTCACGTTGGACGGGCGCATGCGCTTTCAGCTGGCGTTGCGCCCCGAAGACGAGGCGGCGTTCCATGCCAGCAAACTGCGCGAGATCGTGCTGGCTTGCCGCCCTGATGGCGTGTACGTGCTGTCGTTCTTTTTGGTCGATCCCGATGAGCCCGCCGTGGCCAGCAGTCCTGCCTTGCCCGACGGTGGCGAAATTCCCGAGTATGTGATGGTTGAAGAAGTGGCATGAACCCCAACAAACCCCCGTCTGAACTGCGCACGGCCCTGGCCGATTTGCGCCCTTATTTTGTCCGCGCTGGCTGGTTCAGCGTGCTCACCAGCTTGCTGGTGCTGGCGCCCACAGGCTACATGCTGGAAGTCTATGGCCGCGTAGTCAACAGCCGCAGCCATACCACGCTGGTCATGTTGACCTTGCTGGTGCTGGGCGTGTATGTGCTCATGGAAGTGCTGGAGTGGGCCCGTGGCGAACTGATGCGCGCCGCTGGCAATGCCCTGGATGCGAAGTTGTCCGGACGTATTTTTCAGGCGATTTTCGAGGCCAACCTGCGCCGCATTCCCGGCGGCACGCAGCAGCCGCTGAACGATTTTCGGCAGGTGCGCGATTTTCTGTCTTCGCCCGCGCTGCTGGCCATGATGGAGGTGCCCGTGGCGCTGGTGTGCGCGGTGCTGCTGTTTTTGATCAGCCCGGTGCTGGGCTGGGTGTCGCTGGTGTTTGCCCTGGTGCTGACGGTGGTGGGCTGGTTCAACGAGCGTAGCACCAAGCCCACGCTGATGGAGGCCAACCGCAGCGCCATCGCCGCCCAGCAGTACGCCGACGGCTCGCTGCGCAATGCCCAGGTGATCGAGTCCATGGGCATGCTGCGTGATATCCACGCCCGCTGGATGGACAAGCAGCGTGAGTTTTTGAACCTGCAGGCAAAAGCCTCGGAGGCTGCGGGTGGTTACCAGGCCGTCTCCAAGCTGCTGCAAACCACCTTGAGTTCGCTGCTGCTGGGCCTGGGCTGCTGGCTGCTGCTGCACAACAGCCTCAATGGTGGCGACGGGATGATGATCATTGCATCGGTACTGGGTGGGCGCATGCTGGCGCCGCTGGTGCAGGTGGTGGCCCAGTGGCAGGCCGTGGTCAATGTGCGCGACGCTTGGACGCGCCTCGATAACCTGCTGACCGCCGTGCCCCCGCGCCCCGAGAACATGGCTTTGCCCGCACCGCGCGGCGCTGTGCAGGTCGAGCAACTGGTGGCCGGTGCGCCCGGCACACAGGCTGGCAACATCCTCAAAGGCGTAGCGTTTGCGCTGGCGCCGGGTGAGGTGCTGGCGGTGGTCGGCCCCTCGGCCTCGGGCAAGACGACGCTGGCGCGTCTGCTGACCGGGCTGTGGCCTGCAGCCATGGGCAAGGTGCGTCTGGATGGCGTGGATGTGTTCACCTGGGACAAAGCCGAGCTGGGCCCCTGCGTGGGCTATCTGCCCCAGGGTGTGGAGCTGTTCGAGGGCTCGGTGGCTGAGAACATCGCCCGCTTTGGCCAGGTGGATCACACCCAGGTCGAGGCCGCAGCCCGCGCCGTGGGCCTGCATGAATTCATTCTGACCCTGCCCCAGGGTTACGACAGCCCGGTGGGCGATGGCGGCGCGCGCCTGTCGGGCGGCCAGCGCCAGCGCATCGGCCTGGCACGGGCTATTTACGGCAACCCGGTGTTTGTCGTGCTCGACGAGCCCAACTCCAGCCTGGACGAAGAGGGCGACGCCGCCCTGGCCCGCACCATCGCCACCCTGAAGGCGCGTGGCACCACCTTTGTGGTGATGACGCACCGCACCAGCGTGCTGGCCGTGGCCGACAAGATGCTGGTGCTGCGCGATGGGCAAATGCAGGCTTTTGGACCGCGCGACGAGGTGCTGGCTGCGCTGCAGCAAGCGGCGCAGCCAGCACAGCGGCCCCAGGCTGCACCCGCAGCGGCCACGCGCATGGCCTGAGCCACGGAATCCAAGACCATGAAAAAAACTGCTTTCTTCAACCGCAGCGAACTGACGCAGGTGCTGTGGAGCTTTCGCCGCGAATTCCTGATGGTGGGCTTGTTCAGCATGGTGGCCAACGTGCTGATGCTCTCGCCCACGCTGTACATGCTGCAGGTCTTTGACCGCGTCATGCTCAGCCGCAGCGAGCTGACGCTGCTGGCGGTGTCGCTGATCACTTTGTTTTTGTTTGGTGTGATGGCCTTTGCCGAGTGGATGCGCTCGCGGGTGCTGGTGCGCACGGGCGTGCGGCTGGATGCGGCGCTGGGCACGCGGGTGTTCAATGCCAGCTTCGAGTCGTACCTGAGCCAGTCCAGCAGCGGCCCGGCCAAAGCGTTTGGTGATCTGATCCAGATTCGCCAGTTCATCACCGGCAACGGCATATTTGCCTTCTTCGATGCGCCCTGGGCGCCGGTGTACCTGGTGGTGTTGTTCTTCCTGCACCCCATGCTGGGCTGGCTGGCCATTGTGTTTGCCTTGGTGCAAATGGCGCTGGCCTGGCTGGGCCACAGCCGCACCGTAGCGCCCGCTGAGGCGGCATCCAAGGCCAGCAGCGAATCGGGTTCCTACCTGCAAAGCAAGCTGCGCAACGCGGAAACGCTCGAATCCATGGGCATGGTGAGCAACCTGCGTCCGCACTGGGCGCAGCGCCACCAGCAGACGCTGCAATTGCAGTCGGCGGCGCAGGCCATCACGGGGCGCATCACAGCGTTGAGCAAGTTCATCCGCTACTCGCAGCAATCGCTGGCGCTGGGTGCCGGGGCCTTGCTGGTGATTGACGGCCAGCTCTCGCCCGGGGGCATGATTGCCGCCAACGTGTTGATGACGCGCGCGCTCTCGCCGATCGACATGTTGGTGGGTACTTGGCGCGGGTTTATCAGCGCCCGTTCGGCTTTCGAGCGACTCGAAGCCTTGCTGCGCGACTACCCCGAGCGCGATCCAGCCCTCTCGCGCGTGGCGCCCCAAGGCGCATTGACGTTGCGTGATGTGGTGGCCACCGCGCCGGGCCGCAAAACCCCCATCCTCAAGGGGGTGAGCACGGCAGTGCAGGCGGGCACCGTCACGGTGGTGCTTGGCCCTTCGGGTTCGGGCAAGTCCACACTGGCGCGCTGCATGGTGGGCATCTGGCCGGATGTCTCGGGCGAGGTGCTGCTGGACGGCCTGCCCATCAACGGCTGGGACCGCACCGAGCTGGGCCCCCACCTGGGCTACTTGCCCCAAGACATCGAGCTGTTCGAGGGCACGATTGCCGAGAACATCGCCCGTTTTGGCGAGGTGGTGTCCGACAAGGTGATTGCCGCCGCGCGCAGCGCCGGGCTGCACGAAATGATTTTGCGTTTCCCCAAAGGCTACGACACCCCGATTGGCGAAGCCGGCGGCCTGCTCTCAGGCGGGCAGCGCCAGCGCATCGGGCTGGCGAGGGCGGTGTATGGCGATCCGGTACTGGTCGTGCTCGATGAGCCCAATGCCAACCTGGACGACGTGGGCGAAGCCGCCCTGGTGCGTGCCGTGCAGGAGCTCAAGGCCCAGGGGCGCACGGTGTTTCTGATTACCCACCGGCCCGGCATTCTGGCCGTGGCCGACCGCCTGCTCATCCTCAAGGACGGCCAGGTGCAGGCTGATGGCCCGCGCGACCAGGTACTGGCAGCGCTGCGCAACGCCCAGGCACAGGCCCAGGCCCAGGCCACCGCGCAAGCGCCAGGTGGTTCAGGCACGGGGACAGCGCCCCAGCCCGCTTGATGGCAGCGCCGGTTTTTCTGCTTTTATGACATCCAACTTTGTCGAGTTTTGACATGGGTACACCACTTTTGAGTTCTTCTTCTGCCAGCAAAAGCCTTGTCGGTGCCGTCGCCGACGTGCCCGGTGTGGGTGCAGCGCCTGCCCCGGCCACAGACGCCCGGCGCGTGGGCCGCGTGGGCCTGTGGGCGCTGGCCATCGGGTTTGGCGGATTTTTGCTGTGGGCCGGGCTGGCGCCCCTGGACGAGGGCGTGCCAGGCCAGGGCCTCGTGGCCATCGACACCAAGCGCAAGGCGGTCCAGCACCTGAGCGGCGGCATCGTCAAGGAAGTGCTGGTGCGCGAGGGCGATGTGGTCAAAGAGGGCCAGCTGCTGGTTCGCCTGGACGAGGCGGTGGCGCGCGCCAACCACGAATCTTCGCGCCAGCGCTACCTGGGCTTGCGCGCCATGCAGGCGCGTCTGGAGGCCGAGCAACTGGGCCGTGCCAGTGTGCGCTTCCATGCCGATCTGGAGGCGGCTGCGTCCGATCCGCTGATCCGTCAGCAAATGCTCAACCAGGAGCAATTGTTCATGACCCGGCGCAACCTGCTGCGCTCGGATTTGCAATCGATTGAAGAAAACATCCAGGGCCAGCAAGGGCTGCTGACTGCCTACGCCAGCATGTTGACCCACCGGCGCAGCCAGCTGGCCTTGATCAACGAGGAGCTGGGCAATTTGCGCGGGCTGGTCAAAGAGGGTTATGCACCGCGCAACCGCCAGCTGGAGATGGAGCGCATGGTGGCTGACTCCAGCTCTGCGATCGCCGATTTGCAGGGCAATACCGTGCGTGCCCAGCGCGCCATTGGTGAGCTGCGCCAGCGTGCCATGTCGCGCCAGCAGGACTTCCGCCGTGAGGTGGAGACGCAGCTGGCCGATGTCAGCCGCGAGGTGTTGTCTGAGGAACAGAAGTTCAAGGCCGTGACCAACGACCTGGAGCGTACCGAGATCAAGGCGCCAGCAGCGGGTCAGGTGGTGAGTCTGGCAGTGCAGACCGTGGGTGGCGTGGTGCAACCGGGGCAGAAGCTCATGGACATCGTCCCTGGTGATGAGCCCTTGCTGCTCGAAGCCCATGTGGCGCCGCACCTGATCGACAGGGTGCATGCACAGCTGCCGGTGGATGTGCGCTTTTCTTCGTTTGCGCATTCGCCGCAGTTGGTGGTGCAGGGGCAGGTGGTGTCGGTATCGGCTGACTTGCTCACTGAACCGCAGACTGGCGTGACCTATTACCTGGCGCGCGTGCAGGTAACCCCCGAGGGCATGAAGACACTGGGCAAGCGCCAGTTGCAGCCCGGTATGCCGGTGGAGGTGGTATTTAAGACCGGCGAACGTTCCATGCTGACGTATTTGCTGCACCCGTTGCTCAAGCGCGTGTCTGCCTCCATGAAAGAGGAGTGAGCGGTGTTGATAAGTTTTTTCCACTTTCCTGCTGTGGCCCCGTGCCGCAGTGCCTGGGTGCTGCGCACCGCAGTGGCCAGCGCGTGCGCGGCACTGCTGTCCACCACCGCCCATGCCATGGACTTGCGCCAGGCCTATGAAGCCGCCTATGCCAACGACGCGCAAATCCGCGCTGCGCGCTCGGGCGCCGAGGCCAGCCGTGAGCGCCTGCCGCAGGCGCGCGCTCAGCTGCTGCCTAACGTGTCGCTCAGCGTGGGCCGCAACCACAACGACCTGACCAGCAAGGGCCGCAACTTTGCCGGTCAGCCCACTACCAGCAAAAACGAGTATTACTCTGGCAACCAGACCTTGTCTGTGCGCCAGCCGTTGTACCGCCCGTACCAGAGTGCGTCGGTGCGCCAGGCCGAGGCACAAGTGGAAGACGCTGATGCCACGCTGGAACGCGACGAGCAAAGCTTGGTCGTGCGCGTGGGTGAGGCTTATTTCGATGCACTGCTGGCCGAAGACCAGCTGGAGCTGGTGCTGGCACAAAAAACCACCTACAGCACCCAACTGGACGCTGCGCGCAAAGGCTTTGCCGCCGGTACGGGTACCCGCACCGATGTCGATGAGGCCCAGGCGCGCCTGGACATGACGGTGGCGCAGGAGCTGGAAGCACGGCAGAACCTGGACTTCACCCGCCATCGCATCGAGGTGCTGACCGGGCAGAGCATGGACACGCTGGCACGCCTGGATGTACAGCGCTTCCAGGCCACGCAGCCTGTACCCACCTCGGTGGATGCCTGGATGGAACGTGCCGAACAGGGCAGTCCCGAGTTGCGCGCATTGCGTGCCCAGCTGGAGGCCGCACGCCAGGAGGTGGACAAGGCGAACTCAGGCCATCTGCCCACCCTGGATGCCGTAGCGCAATGGGCACGCACCAACAGCGACAGCGTGACCAGCGTGAACTCGCGCTACGACAACAAAACGATTGGTTTGCAGTTGTCGGTGCCGCTGTATGGCGGTGGCTATGTCAGTTCTACAGTGCGCCAGGCAGTGGCCGGGCAAGAGCGGGCGAGTGAGATGCTGGAGGCCGCACGGCGTGATTTGGGCGTGCGTGTACACCGCGAGTTCCGGGCCATGACCGAGGGCGTGCTGCGCATCCAGGCGCTGGAGCAGGCCGTGCGCTCGGCAGACCAGGCCGTGCAATCCAACCGCCGCTCTTTTGCGGCTGGGGTGCGCACCACGATCGATGTGCTTAACGCCGAGCAGCAAAAAACCATGGCCCTGCGTGATCTGGCCCAGGCGCGGTATGTGTACCTGGTGTCACAGATGCGTCTGCAATCGTTGGCGGGGGAGGACAGGCTGGAGAGCGTTCGCCAAGTCAACACCTGGCTGGCGCAGTGACCAAGGCCTGGGCCTGGTGTGGCGCCTGCGGCGCGCGTCCAGCCCCGCCGTCAGCGCCGCCAGCGCGCCAGGCACAGCAGCGTGGTGGCTGCCATGTAGCGACCCACGCTGAGCCATGAATTGAAGATGCGCGACTGGCCTGCCACGCGCAGGTTCATAGTGACGGGTACCTCGGTGATATGCAGCCCGGCGCGGCGCACCATGATCAGTGCGCCCAAATCCTGGTAATCCAGCAAAGTAGCTTCGCGCGTGGCCAGCACGCGCATGGCGGCGCGGTTGTACAGCCGAAAACCCGATGTCAGGTCCCGCAGGTCAAAGCCTGCCAGTTCACGGAACCAGCGCCAGGCCAGTTGGCGCAGGGCGCTGGCGCGCTCTGGGAAGGCGCCGATCACCAAATCCGCACTTTGGCGCGCCTGTAGCAGCGTAGGGATTTCTTCCACCTCGTGCTGGCCGTCGGCGTCCATGGTGATGACGGCCTGGTAGCCGTGCGCTAGGGCGTGGCGTATGCCGGTTTGCATGCCGCCCCAGGCGCCCATGGATAAAGTGGGCCGCAGCACAATGGCGCCCGCCTGGCGGGCAATGGCGCCGGTGGCATCACTGCTTTGGTCGTCAATCACCAGCACATCAGTCCATCCGGCCGTCTGGAGCCGCTCCAGCATGGCGCCAATGGTGGTGGCTTCGTCGCGCGCAGGGATGACGATGAGCACATTTTTGCGTGGGTCGGGGGGGCAGCTGGCGGGGGCGGCCAGTGCGTACTGCGCGGCCACCTGGCGCTCGCAGGCAGCGATAGTGAAGTGCGCTTGCAGTGCCCGTTGTCCGGCCTGGCCCAGTTGTTGGCGCAGGGCTGGCTGGTGTTGCAGGTGAGCGATGGCATTTTTCCAGCTGGCCGGGTCTTGTGGCGCCGCGTGCAGACCAGCCCCCGATTGTTCTATGACCCACGGCATGCCCGAGCCTGGCAGTTGCGAGACGATGCAAGGGCGGCCATGGGCCATGGCTTCGAGCAGTACCACGCCAAAGGCTTCGGTGCGCTCGCGCGAGGCCAGG
This sequence comes from Simplicispira sp., assembly GCF_028687295.1. NCBI lineage: Bacteria > Pseudomonadati > Pseudomonadota > Betaproteobacteria > Burkholderiales > Comamonadaceae > Simplicispira > Simplicispira sp. Next base: position 762 of record NZ_JAQUAL010000080.1, on the reverse strand, counting down.
CAGAACACATCACAGCTTTGCAGCAATGCGTTTTTTTCGGCATCGCTCACGCTGCCGAGCAGGCGCACGGCGGGCGTCTGTCCGGTGGGCGTGGTGTGCGCTATCAGTGCCTGCAATGGGGCGTGTAGTTCGCCATCGCCGACGATCAGCAACTCCACGCCGGGCATATCGGCCACGGCTTCGATCAGTGTTTCGAAGCCTTTGTAATAGGTGAGCCGACCGATCGATAGCAGGCGCAGGGTGCCGGGGCGCCAAGGGCCGGTGCATGGGGTGGTTGCCGCAGTGTCTGGTGAGGTAGGCGCGGCGCTGGCCACATGGCCCAGGCCCAGCGGCACCACGGCACATTTGCTGCGCCAGGGCTGCAAGGGCTCACTGGCCTGCAAATACGGCGGCGAGGTGGCCATGATGCGTTCAGCGCGCTCCAGCACCGCCTGTTCAAACGGGCGGTAGGCGCGGTAGGCCAGCGCCACGGCGGCCCGGATGCGCGATACCACTACGTCCGAATGCCAATGCACCACCCACGGAATGGCACGGGCCTCGGACAGCGTGAGCGCCCAGAAGGCGGAGTTATTGGGCATGTGCAGGTGCAATACGTCGGGCCGGAACTGCCGAATCGCACGCGCCAGCGCGGCCCGAAATCCGACGGCAATTGGTGCATAGACCAGATGGCCTTGCACCGGCACGCGTATCAGCCAATCGGGGTCATCGGGCAGCGGGTCGCCATGCACCAAGGCGCACGCGTGCAGGCCCTGGGCGCGCTGG
>NZ_JAQUAL010000219.1:0-3545 GCF_028687295.1 Simplicispira sp. | reverse complement strand
GCACCGACTTGTAGAGCAATTCAATCATGCGTTCGTTGAGCACGCTTTCAAAGCGCGGGTGCGCGCGCAAACGCTCGGCCAGGGCTTTGACGTAGAGCTGGGTGCGGCGGATGTGGTTGCCGGTTTCGTCATCGCGCGTCTCGGCCAGTGAGGCCATGGCCATGATGGTGACATCCTGGATGGCCTGCACCTCCAGGGTGCGCAGCGCCACTTCGCGCTCCAGATAGGCGCTTTTGTCACGCAAGAAATCGGTGGTGGCTTTCAGGGCCAGGTGGGTCTGCACCCGCGCCAGCACGATGGGCGGGCTCACGGGCTTGGTGATGTAGTCCACCGCACCCAGTGCCAAGCCGAAACGCTCGTCTTCCATATCGGAGCGCGCCGTCAGAAAAATGACAGGGATGCCTTGCGTGGCCTCGCGCGCCTTGAGCTGGCGACAGACTTCGTAGCCGTCCATGCCGGGCATCATGATGTCCAGCAGCACCAGGTCGGGGGCGGGCTCAGTCTGTGCAATTTTCAATGCGCGTTCGCCATTGGGCGCTACCTTGACACGGTAGCGCCCCTTGAGCAGCTCGGCCATCAGCACGAGGTTGTCGGGCGTATCGTCCACTACCAGAACAGTGGGCAACGCCAACTCCCGCGGCCCAGCGGGCGTACAGGTGACAGATTCATGTTCCATGGTGTGGCTCCCTGTCCTTGGATTTTTTGCTGCCCCGCAGCCTGGCTCAGTGTTGCGGTTCCGCGCTGGTTTCAGTGCCTGCTTCAGCGGCAGGTTCCACCCCCTGTTCGGTGTCTTGTACTGCCGCACTCGCCCTGTCCGGCGCCGTGCCATCAAGCAAGCCCAGGGCGGTACCGAAATCAAAGTGCTCCGTGGCCACCTGCAATGCCGCCAGCGCTGTGCCCAGCGCAGGGCGCAGCAGGGCGGTGTTCTGGCGCAGGTGTTCCAGTGCTTCGGGGTCGTCCTGTTGCAGCAGGCTACGCAGGTGCTGCAAGGCTGCGCGCGCATCGCCTGGTACGGCTGCATCGGCGGTGGTTGCGGGCGGCTCTGCGGCCACGGCGGTGCGGGCATGCCAGGCGGCCAGTGGCTGCACCAAGGCATCGCTGCGTTCTTGCAGCTGTGCCAGCAAGGGGGCGATATCTGCTGCGGAGGCACCGCTGTCCACTGCCGCGCGCAGGGCATCTTCCAGCTGGGCAGCGCTTTCTTGCAGCGCTGCTGCGCCTATGGTGGCGGCCAGACCGCGCAAGGTGTGCGCCTGGCGCAAGGCCAACGCCATGTCGCTCCCCGCCCAGGCCTGCGCGATGGTGGCGGCGGTGTGCGCCTGGTTTTGCACAAACCGGTGCAGCATGTCGGCATACAGCGCGGGGCGCCCCATGGCGTGGCGCAGGCCTTGGGCCATGTCCAGCCCAGGGATAGGTGGCGGCAGCGCGCTGTCCACGGAGGCAACCGCCAGGGCGCTGGGCAGATCAGCCCCTTGCCCGTGGGTGTAGCCTGGGCGCGGTGCAATCCAGTGCTGTAGCGCCTGCCACAACCGGGCAGGCTCTATGGGCTTGGCCAGGTGCTCGTTCATGCCGGCGTCCAGGCAACGCTGGCGGTCGGCTTCCAGCGCATTGGCGGTCATGGCGACGATGGGCAAGGTGGCAAAGCGGGGATCGGCGCGCAGCTGGCGCGTGGCCTCCAGCCCGTCCATGACCGGCATCTGCATGTCCATCAGCACCAGGTCGTAAGACTGGCGCTGCACCTGCTGCACGGCCATGTGGCCGTCACTGGCCAAATCCACCTGCACGCCCGCTGCCTGCAACAGCTCCTGGGCCACCTGCTGGTTGAGCGCGTTGTCCTCTACCAACAGCACACGCGCACCATGCAATGCCGGCGCAGCCACCACCTGCGCACGGGCGGGCGCGCTGGGCAGGGCCAAGGCGGCATCGCTGGCCAGCGCCTGCACCAGGGTATCGAACAGGACGGAGGCGCCCACCGGTTTGATCAGCACATCGGCAATGCCCTGCACCTGGGCGGAGCGCATCACGTCCTCCCGGCCAAAGGCAGTTACCAGAACCAAGCGCGGCAGTTCGGCCAGGCCCAGGCCGCCCATGCGACGCGCCAGCTCCAGCCCGTCCATTTCGGGCATTTGCCAGTCCAGCAAGACCAGGGAAAACGGCTGCCCGGCGGCACTGGCACGGCGCAGCACGGCCAGCGCCAATGCGCCCGAATGTGCTTGCTCCACCACAAAGCCCATGGACTGCAGCATCTCAGCCAGTACCGTAGCCGCGTTGGGGTTGTCATCCACCACCAGCACACGGCGTCCGCGCAGATCAGGCGGTGGCAGCAGCACGCGCGCCGGTGCACCCCGTGCCAGTGGCACCGTCAACCAGAAGGTCGAGCCCTTCCCCACCTGGCTGGATACGCCCACGCTGCCCCCCATGAGTTCGGCCAGGCTCTTGCTGATGGCCAGGCCCAGCCCCGTGCCACCGTATTTGCGGGTGGTGGAGGCATCGGCCTGCTGAAAGCTCTGGAACAACTGCGCCATCTGTGCGGGCGTCAGGCCGATGCCGGTATCGCGCACCTCAAAGCGCAGCACCACCTGCGCTGCGTCTTGTTCTTGCACCCGCACGGCGATGCCGATCTCGCCACGCTCCGTGAACTTGATGGCGTTGTTGGCGTAATTGATCAAAATCTGCCCCAGGCGCAGCGCGTCGCCCACCAGATTGGTAGGCACGTCCGGGGCCACATCGCAAATCAGCTCCAACCCCTGAACCGATGCCTTGTGGCCCACCACATCCACCACCCCCGCCAGCACCTGGTCTAGCACAAAGGGTTGCAAATCGACGCGCAGCTTGCCCGCCTCAATGCGAGAGACGTCGAGGATGTCGTTGATCACGCCCATCAGGTGGCGACCAGCCTGGTCGATCTTGCTGACGTAGTCGTGCTGGCGCTGCGTCAGCCCTGACTGCAACGCCAGATGGGACATGCCGATGATGGCGTTCATCGGCGTGCGAATCTCATGGCTCATGTTGGCCAGAAAGTTAGACTTGAGCACGGTGGTTTCTTCCGCCAGCTCTTTGGCGCGGCGCAAGGCCTGCTCGGCGCGCTGGCGGTCGGTAATGTCCACCAGCACACCAATCACGCCCCCCAGGCTGCCATCAGGGCGGCCAAAGCCCTGCAACCAGTACAGCGTGTGGTGTATCTGTCCATCGGCATACGGCATGGCCACTTCGCGGTGTATGGGCGCGCCCCCACTGTGCAGGGCGGCCTCCACGTCGGCCTGGAACTGCACACGTTCGACTTCAGGCAGTTGGGGGCGCTCCAGCACGGTCTGGCCCAGCAAGTCCCCGGGCTGCAATCCGAACACCTGGGCATAGGCCCGGTTGAAGCCCAGGTAGCGACCCTGCGCATCTTTGTAAAACACCGGCATGGGAATGGTGTCGATCAGCACCTGCTGGAACAGCACCTGGGCGGCCACACGCTCTTGCAGCTCTTTTTGCTCCTGGATGTCCACGTTCACGCCCACCATGCGCTCGGCCACGCCATCGGCATTGCGGAAAATACGGGC
>NZ_JAQUAL010000079.1:0-14769 GCF_028687295.1 Simplicispira sp. | reverse complement strand
CTGCCCAAGCCGCACGATCCCTTCATCGACCTGGTGCCCGGCAGCTTTGGCGTGGCCGGTATCAAGCTCACGCCCAAGCACTACGCCTACCTGAAAATCAGCGAGGGCTGCAACCACCGCTGCACCTTCTGCATCATCCCGTCCATGCGCGGCGACTTGGTATCGCGCCCGGTGGGTGATGTGCTCTCCGAGGCCAAGGCGCTGTTCGAGGGCGGCGTCAAAGAGCTGCTGGTGATCAGCCAGGACACCTCGGCCTATGGCGTGGACGTGAAGTACCGCACCGGCTTCTGGGACGGCAAACCCGTCAAAACGCGCATGCTTGAACTCGTGCAGACGCTGGGCGAAATCGCCGCACCCTACGGCGCCTGGGTGCGCCTGCACTACGTGTACCCCTACCCCAGCGTGGACGAGGTGATTCCGTTGATGGCCCAGGGCCTGGTGCTGCCCTACCTGGACGTGCCGTTCCAGCACAGCCACCCCGATGTGTTGAAGCGCATGAAGCGCCCGGCCAGCGGCGAAAAGAACCTGGAGCGCATCCAGCGCTGGCGCGAGGCCTGCCCCGACCTCGTCATCCGCAGCACCTTCATCGCCGGCTTTCCAGGCGAGACCGAAGAAGAATTCCAGCACCTGCTCGACTTCCTGCGCGAGGCGCAAATCGACCGCGCAGGCTGCTTTGCCTACAGCGATGTCAATGGCGCCGCGGCCAACGAGCTGCCCGGCATGCTGCCCCTGGAACTGCGTGAGGAGCGCCGCGCGCGCTTCATGGCCGTGGCCGAAGAGGTGTCGATTGCCAAGCTGCAACGCCGCGTGGGCGCCACCATGCAGGTGCTGATCGACTCGGCCCCCGGCCTGGGGCGCAAGGGCGGCGTGGGCCGCAGTTACGCCGATGCCCCCGAGATTGACGGCACCGTGCAACTGCTGCCACCCGAGAAAATCAGCAAGCAGCTCAAGGTGGGCGAGTTCACCCGGGCGCGCATTGTCGGCGTGCGCGGCCACGATCTGGTGGCACAGCCCATTTGAGGCGCGCTCGGTGCTTCAAAAAAGTGAGCTGCTTGCGCACATGCGGCGCAGTTTTTACAGTGTTTTGATACTGAAAGCCTTGCGCAGCCAGCGCGAGCAGCTATCTTTTTGATATCAACCGCCGAGAGCACCGTGCGATACAACGGGCGCCGCGCCCACAAAAAAAGGCTTCCCTGGGGAAGCCTTTTTGCTGGGGGTGTCTGCACCGCAGCCAGCGGCACGCGGCCCGTGGGCATTACACGCGCTTGCGGTATTCGCCGGTGCGGGTGTCGATTTCGATCTTGTCGCCTTGGCTGACGAACAGGGGCACGGGCACTTCAAAGCCGGTAGCGATCTTGGCGGGCTTGAGCACCTTGCCGGACGTGTCGCCCTTGACGGCGGGCTCAGTCCAGGTGATTTCGCGCTCCACGCTGGTGGGCAGTTCGACCGAGATGGCCTTGCCGTCGTAGAACACCACTTCCACGGTCATGCCGTCTTCGAGGTAGTTCAGCGAGTCGCCCATGTTTTCGGCTTCGACTTCGTACTGGTTGTACTCGGTGTCCATGCAGACATACATCGGGTCGGCAAAGTAAGAGTAGGTGCACTCTTTCTTGTCGAGGATCACGTTGTCGATCTTGTCGTCGGCCTTGAACACGACTTCGGTGCCGAAGTTGCCGATCAGGCTTTTCAGCTTCATGCGCACGGTGGCGGCGCCGCGGCCACCACGGGCGTATTCGGTCTTCAGGACGACCATGGGGTCTTTGCCGTGCATGATGACGTTGCCGGCGCGGATTTCTTGAGCGATTTTCATAGCATTTGCTGGGGGTTGGGCCGCTCTATGCGAGGGCGGGACGCCGGTGGGCGACCTGTGCCGGTGCATGTTCCGCGGCAGGGATGCGCGCTGCCGGTGCAAACATTGCAATCGGCGCTTTTGCGCAAAGCCCGCCATTTTAGCGTTTCTGCTCGCACCACCCCATGAGCTGGCTGACCAAATCGCTTTGCGCCAGCAGCCGGGTGCGTGCCGCCTGTATGCAAACGGCCCATTCGTGCAGCGTGGCGTCGTCCAGCGATGGCAGTGGCAGGGCTTCTATGCCGTTCCAGGCGGCGTGGAACTGGCGCAGCGAGGGCGGTGCCTGCAACCAGTCGAGAAACGCTTGCAGCTTGTCGTGGTGGGCGTTGTCGTCTTGCGGGTAAATCTGCCAGACCAGCGCTTGCCCGGCCCACAGTGCGCGCACGAGCGAGTCCTCGCCGCGCACCAGGTTCAGGTCACAGGCCCAGAGCATCTCGTCAAACGCGCTGTGTGGCACGGGTGGTAGATATGAAATTGATAGCTGGTTGCGCTTGATTGGCGGGGGCTGGAGGCTGTTTTTGTGCTTTATTTGCACCAGTGCGGCCTGTGTGGCCGCTGTGGCCCGACCAGGCGTGACCAGCAGGCGGGTGGGGTGGTTGGCCTGCGTGCATTGGGCCAGCAGTGCGGGCAGGGCCGGTGGCTCGTAGCAGAACAGCGAAATCCAGTGCCCATGCGCTGGCGCTGGGTTGGCCGCTGTGCTGCGCTCGGCCAGGTGCGCGTGGCGCCAGGCGCTGCGGTCAAACTGCGCCTGGCGCGCCAGCAGATCGGTCTCGCGCAGCAGGCCCCCCGTGGCCGGGGTGAAGCCGGGGTAGAAAAACCACTTCGTCCAGCCCGCCGCCGGGCCGTGCAGCACGGGCGAGGGCAGGGCATGGCAGCGCTCGACATACGATTCGGCGGACAGGTATTCCAGGTTGATCCATACAGGTTTTTGGCCTCTGGCGCCCGCCTGTATTGCGCAAGCAGCTATGAAATCAGGAGTAATTTCGCAGCCAAAGGATTCGACCAGCACGTCGGTGGGTGCATCGTGCGCTGCCAGAGCGCCGCCCCAGGCGCGCACCTGCACGCCCGGGCAGCCTTGCGGCGCCATCCAGTGCAGTGCAGAGGCGTCGTCAGTCCACAGGCGCACCTGCTGGCCGCGCTGGGCCAAGTCCTGTGCCAGGCGCCAGCACACGCCGATGTCGCCATAGTTGTCGATCACGCGGCAAAAAATGTCCCATTGGCGGGGCGGAATCGGGGCGGGTGCGCTGGCGCTGGCAATAGCCAAAGGTGTGGAAGGTGCAGTGGGTACAGTGCTCATGCGCGGATTGTCCATGCCGCTGCCGTGTCGATGCGCCACCCCGCTGCCGGGGCACTGGCACGGTGCAGGCGCGCAAATTTGCACAATAGCGCCATGTCTGAATCGCACTCTGAAGAATTGCTCGCCCAAGTGGCTGCGTTGCCCGCGCTGCCCGGCGTTTACCGCTACTTTGACGCCCAGGGCGCGCTGTTGTACGTGGGCAAGGCGCTGCACCTCAAGCGGCGCGTGTCCAGTTACTTCCAGAAAAACCACGGCGGCACCCGCATTGGCCACATGGTCAGCAAAATCGCCCGGCTGGAGACCACGGTGGTGCGATCAGAGGCCGAGGCGCTGCTGCTGGAGAACAACCTCATCAAGTCGTTGCAGCCCAAATACAACATCCTGTTCCGCGACGACAAGAGCTATCCCTACCTGAAAATCACCGGCTTGGCCGCCCAGGATGGCACCAGTAGCGTGCCCACGCAGGCCTTTGCCCGCATCGCCTACTACCGGGGCGCAGTGGACAAACACCACCGCTACTTTGGCCCTTACCCCAACGGCTGGGCGGTGAAAGAGACGATCTTGTTGCTGCAAAAAGTGTTTCGCCTGCGTACCTGCGAAGACACGGTGTTTGCCAACCGCACACGGCCCTGCCTGCTCTACCAGATCAAGCGCTGCACGGCGCCTTGTGTGGGGCTGATTTCCGGGCCCGCCTATGCGCAGGATGTGGCGCACGCGCAGGCCCTGCTGCGCGGCGAAACCCAAGACCTGCTCAAAGAGCTGGAGGCGCGGATGATGGCGCACTCCGAGCGGCTGGAGTTTGAGCAGGCAGCCGAGCTGCGCAACCAGATCACGGCGCTGGCGCGTGTGCTGCACCAGCAATCGATAGAAACGGTGTCGGACAAGGATGTGGACATCCTGGCCGTGAAGGTGCAGGGCGGGCGCGCGTGCGTCAACCTGGCCATGGTGCGCGGCGGGCGCCATTTGGGCGACCGGGCGTACTTCCCGGTACACATCGAAGACGCCCAGGCCCTGTTTCAGCCCGAGGCCGACGGCGCGGAGGCGGGGCAGGGCGACGCTGCGGATGCGGGTCCAGGCCACAGTGACAGCGAAAGTGAAGGCGCTGAGGGGCTTGACCGCGCAGGCCACCCGGCGCTGCCCACCCCGGCCATAGAAGCCCGGGTGCTGGAGGCCTTTATCGCCCAGCACTATTTGGGCGTGCCAGTGCCGCCAGTGCTGGTGGCCAGCGCGCCCGTCAGCAAAGCCCTGCTGGACGCGCTGAGTGCGCAACAGGGCGTGCGCATTAATCTGGTGCAGCAGCCGCGCGAACAGCGCCGCGCCTGGCTGGAGATGGCGCAAAAAAACGCCGATTTGCAACTGGCCCGCCTGCTGGCCGAGGAGGGTTCCCAGCAGGCGCGTACCCGTGCGCTGGCCCAGGCGCTGGACTTGCCCCAGGACGACCTCGACAGCCTGAGCATCGAGTGCTTTGACATCTCGCACACGGCGGGCGAGGCCACGCAGGCCTCGTGCGTGGTGTTCCACCACCACAAAATGCAGGCCAGCGAATACCGCCGTTTCAACATCGACGGCATTACCGGCGGCGATGATTACGCTGCCATGCGCCAAGTGCTACAGCGCCGCTACAGCAAGGTGGCCGAGGCCCAGCGCGAGGCCGGTGGTATCGATTTTGGCGCCGCTGCGCCCGATGCTGCGGGCACCGCGTCTGCATCGCCCAAAGGCCAAGCGCGCTTGCCCGATCTGGTGCTGGTCGATGGCGGTGCTGGCCAGGTGGCCGTGGCACGCGAGGTGTTCGTGCAGCTGGGGCTGGATGTATCGCGCATCGTGGGCGTGGAAAAAGGCGAAGGCCGCAAAGTAGGGCTGGAGGAGCTGGTCTTTGCCGATGGGCGCGAAAAGGTCTATCTGGGCGCAGACAGTGCCGCGCTGATGCTGGTGGCGCAGATTCGCGACGAGGCGCACCGCTTTGCCATCACCGGCATGCGCGCAGCACGCGCCAAGGTGCGCGTGGGCGGTGGGCAGCTGCAAGAGATTGCGGGCATTGGCCCCAAAAAGCGTGCACGCCTGCTGCAGCGCTTTGGCGGGGTGCGCGGCGTGGCAGCGGCCAGCGTGGAGGATTTGATGACGGTGGAAGGCATATCGCACGCCTTGGCGCAAGAGGTTTACCGCGCCTTGCGCTGAGCGCTGGCAGCGTGCAAGCCTTTCAAGCGCGTTGGCCGTGACACAATCGCGGCCATGTTCTGGACTATCCCCACCATCATGACCTGGACGCGCATCGTCGCGATACCTTTGATCGTGGGGGTGTTTTATGCGCCCCTCGATCCGGCCACGCGCAACCTGGTAGCCACGGTGATGTTCGTCGTCTTTGCCGCCACCGACTGGCTCGACGGTTATCTGGCGCGCAAGCTCAACCAGACATCGTCGTTTGGTGCTTTTCTGGACCCGGTGGCCGACAAGTTTCTGGTGTGCGCTTCGCTGTTGGTACTGGTGCATTTGCAGCGTGCCGATGTGTTTGTGGCGCTCATCATCATTGGCCGCGAAATCGCCATTTCAGCACTGCGCGAATGGATGGCACAGATTGGCGCAGCCAAAAGCGTGGCCGTCCATATGCTGGGCAAGCTCAAGACGGTGGTGCAGATGGTGGCCATTCCCTTCTTGCTGTACGACGGGCGCTTGTTTGGCGCCGTTGACACAGGCGTCTGGGGCACTTGGTTGATCTGGATTGCCGCGGTGCTGACGGTGTGGTCGATGGTGTATTACTTGCAAAAAGCCGTTCCTGAAATCCGTGCCCGTGTGCAGTAAGGGTGTGACCACACAGCCGAGACGTGCTGGCTCAGTGGAGGGATCGCATGGGCCTACAGACAAAAAACCGGGGCAAGTCCGGCAGCAGAGGCAATTGCGACTAGAATCGCGGCCAACGCCACTGCAAAGTGGCGTACTGTATTGACACCTGAATGTCGATGGCTTTCGTTTGAAACGGCAAGTTTTCTGCCCTTATCGCCCGCTTTTTCCTGCATGCCCGGCGCATGCCCGCTCAAGCCATTAGTGCGTGAAAATCAGACAGCCCGGAGACATTCATTCACGCTTATACCAAGAGGCTGCTTGTGAACAAAACCGAATTGATTGAGCATATAGCGAACAACGCTGACATCTCCAAGGCAGCAGCTGCGCGCGCGCTGGAGTCCACGATTGATGCAGTCAAGAAAACCCTGAAAAAAGGCGGTACAGTATCGCTGGTTGGTTTTGGCACGTTTGCAGTGGGCAAACGGGCAGCACGCACAGGCCGTAATCCACGCACCGGTGCAGCGATTAACATCAAGGCTGCTAAAGTACCGAAGTTTCGCCCGGGAAAAGCATTGAAAGATGCGTTAAACTAATACTTGATTCAGGTGGGGTGCTTAGCTCAGTTGGTAGAGCGGCGCCCTTACAAGGCGTAGGTCAGCGGTTCGACCCCGTTAGCACCCACCACCACCGAAACAAAGGCGAACGAAAGTTCGCCTTTTGTTTTTTGTCATTGAAAGATTGACTATGTTTGAATCTATCCGCAAGCATTCCAAGATCGCGATGTTCTTGCTGTTCTTGCTGATCATTCCGTCGTTCGTGCTCGTGGGCATTGATTCCAGTTATTTCTCTGCCGGTAGCCCAGTGGTGGCTCGGGTGGATGGCCAAGACATTACCCAGGAAGAATGGGACAACGCCCATCGCCAAGAGTCTGATCGCATTCGTGCACAGCGACCTGGCGTGGACGCAGCGCTTCTGGACTCCGCACAAGCGCGCTATGCCACGCTGGAGCGTATGGTGCGTGATCGTGTGCTGCAAGCCGCAGTGAAAGAATTTCGGATCACCACCAGCGATGCTGAGTTGGCACGTGCTTTGAACGAAATTCCACAAATTGCTGCACTTCGCCGTGCCGACGGCACACTGGATGTTGAGGCCTACAAGGCCTTGGTCGGTTCCCAAGGGATGACGCCGGAAAGCTTTGAGGCCTCCATGCGCAGAGACTTGGCGGTCAACCAGGTTTTGGGCAGCATCGCGGAAACTGCTTTTGCCAGCAAGGCACAAGCGAACATAGCGCTGGATGCACTGTTCCAGCGCCGTGAGATTCAAACGGTCAAAATCAATCCGGCCGATTACGCTAGCAAGGTGCAGCCCACCGACGAGCAGCTGCAGACTTATTACAAAGCGCATCCAGCACTGTTCCAGCAGGCAGAGCAGGCCACGATCGAGTACGTGGTACTTGATCTGGACAGTGTGCGTGCAGGCATTTCGCTCAATGAAGACGACTTGCGCACCTACTACAAAGAGAATGTCTCTCGCTTGGCTGGCAAGGAAGAGCGTCGTGTCAGCCATATCCTGATTGCCTCTCCCGAAGATGCACCTGCTGCAGATCGCGAGAAAGCCAAAGCGCAGGCGGCGCAATTGCTGGAGCAGGTGCGCAAGAGCCCAGGAAGTTTTGCGGATGTGGCGAAAAAGTCTTCTCAGGATCCCGGGTCTGCGGTGCAGGGCGGGGATTTGGGGTTTTTTGCGCGTGGGGCTATGGTCAAGCCTTTTGAGGAGGCTGCCTTTGCCTTGAAAAAAGGTGAAATCAGCGATGTCGTCGAGAGTGATTTTGGCTATCACATCATTCTGCTGACTGACACCAAAACGCCGCGTCAACCAAGTTTTGATGAATTGCGTGTTTCCTTGGAGGCGCAGTTGCGCCAGGAGCAGGCACAACGTAAGTTTGCCGAGGTGGCCGAAGCGTTCGCCAATGGGGTGTATGAACAATCCGATAGTTTGCAGCCTGTTGCAGAAAAGCTGAAACTGAAGCTCCAGTCTGCTAGCAATGTCACTAGAGTGCCTGCATCTGGTGTATCTGGTGCATTGGCCAACAGCAAGTTTTTGCAAGCCCTTTTCTCTGCGGAGTCTCTGGAGCAAAAACGCAATACCGAGGCAGTAGAAGTCGGTACCAGCCAGCTTGCGGCAGGCCGTGTTGTGCAATACACACCAGCACTTACTTTGGCATTTGATGCAGTGCGCACCCAAGTGCACAAGCTTTACGTGCAAGAGAAGTCTGCCGAGTTGGCTCGCCTTGATGGGGAGGCCAAACTCGCTGCCTGGAAAGCCAACCCAGATGCAGCAAAAGGCTTGTCTTCTCCTATTGTGGTTGCCCGTGATCAGCTACAGGGGCAGCCATCTGCCTTGGTTGATGCGGTATTGGCTGCCAGTGCAGACGTATTTCCGGCTTGGGTGGGCGTTGATCTGGGGGCAGGTGGCTATATCGTATCGCGCGTCAACCGTTTGGTGCCTGCGCCGGCTGTGGATGAGCAATTGATGGCGCAGCGCCAACGTCAATATGTGCAATGGCTGGCGGATGCTGAAGTTTGGGCCTACTATGAGTCGCTGAAAAGCCATTTCAAGGCTCAGATCAAGGTGCCAAAGCCTTCAAACGAAAAAATGTCGGCAGAAAATTAAATTTTTCTTGTAAAGAAGGTTTTTTGACATATAATTTATATCTACGGTGGCTGTAGCTCAGTTGGTAGAGTCCAGGATTGTGATTCCTGTTGTCGTGGGTTCGAGCCCCATCAGCCACCCCAAGTAAATAAAAACCCTGCTACCTGCAAAGTAGCAGGGTTTTTTGTTTTTGCCGGTTGTTGTTTGGAGCGCTTCTGGCGCTGCGCCCTATGTCTTCCCATACCTTTCTCTGGCACGACTACGAAACCTTTGGCGTCAACCCCCGGCGCGACCGGCCAGCGCAGTTTGCTGCCATTCGCACTGATGCACAGTTGAATGAGGTTGGCGAGCCGTTGATGCTCTATTGCCAGCCCGCCAATGATTACCTGCCAGACCCGCAATCGTGCCTTATCACTGGCATCACGCCGCAACTGGCCTGGGAGCATGGCGTGCCCGAGCGCGAGTTTGCCGCCCGCATTGAGGCCGAAATGGCCCGGCCCGGCACCGTGGGCGTGGGTTACAACACCATCCGTTTTGACGATGAATTCACGCGCTTCATGTTCTGGCGCAACCTCATTGATCCCTATGCCCGCGAGTGGCAAAACCAGTGCGGTCGCTGGGATTTACTGGATGTGGTGCGCATGGCCTATGCACTGCGCCCGGATGGCATCGTCTGGCCGACCAAGGAAGACGGTACGCCCAGCTTCAAACTCGAAGACCTGAGCTTGGCCAACGGCTTGGTACATGAGGCTGCGCACGATGCGCTGTCGGATGTGCGCGCGACGATTGCACTGGCCCGGCTGGTTCGCGACAAGAACCCGCGCCTGTTCGACTTTTGCTTCACGTTGCACAAAAAAGACCGCGTGGCTGCCGAGTTGCACCTGCCGGTTACGGCCCTGACGGCACGGCCTTTCTTGCACGTCTCCGGCATGTACGGTGCCCAGCGCGGTTGTCTGGCTGTGGTGTGGCCGCTGGCCAACCACCCCACCAATAAAAACGAAATCATCGTCTGGGATTTGGCCCATGATCCGAGCGAGCTGGCCACCATCAGTACCGAGACACTGCGCCAGCGTATGTTCACCCGCGCCGCCGATTTGCCCGAAGGCGTGACACGCCTGCCCATCAAAACCATTCATTTGAACAAGTCGCCCATGGTGGTGGGCAACCTCAAAACGCTCACACCGGCCCTGGCGCAGCGCTGGAGTATTGATATGGAGCAGGCTTTGCAGCACGCAGCCATCGCCCGCGATCTGCCTGATATGAGCGCTATCTGGCCCGCTGTGTTTGCCCGTCCGGCAGAGCCTGCACTGGATGTGGAGCAGGACTTGTACGCCGGTTTTGTCGGCAACCAGGATCGCTACAGGCTCCATGAATTGCGGGCCCTGTCGGGCGAGGCGCTGGCGCGTGCCAAAGGTAGTTTTGACGACCCGCGCCTGCAAGAGATGCTGTGGCGCTACCGCGCGCGCAATTTTCCGCAGACGCTGGACGAGGCCGACCAGGCGCGCTGGGAGGCGCACCGCGCGGCCCGTTTGTTCGATGGTGCGGGCGGCGCGCGCACCGTGGAGCAACTGTTCACCGAAATCGACCAGCTCTCTGAAACCGCCGATGAGCGTGCCGAAAGTATTTTGGGTGCGCTCTACGATTGGGCCGAGGCCATCGCGCCCGAACGCTGAAGCCGCGCCTTCAGGCCATTTTTAAAAATCCACCACCAGCGACAGCTGCGCGCTGCGGCCTGGCTGGGTATAGGCGTCGGCAACTGTGCTGCTGCTTTCCAGGCCACGCACGTCAGACCACATCCAGTATTTGCGGTTGGTGAGGTTGACGAGGCCGACATTCAGCCGCACATTCTTGCGCAGGCGCCACTGTGCAAACCAGTCCAGTGTGGTGGCCGCTGGCACGGTGATTTGTACCTTGGGCGCTTTGACGGTTTCGCTGCTGTCGATGTCCTGGGCGCGTTTGGCCGCATGGTGGCGTACCACCAGCCGGGTAGACCAGGTGGCGGTTTGGTAGTCCAGGCCCAGACTCAGTTTGGCGGGCTCTACCGAGCTCAGGGGGGTGCCGGTCAATGTGTTTTTACCCCGGGCCTGACCGTAAGAAAATGGCGTGCCCCAGCGGCCACCAGCCCACAGGCCCCAGTCGTAATGCCCTTTGACCTCAAAGCCGTGGATACGTGCCTGGTCGATGTTCACGGTTTGAAAAACTTTGGGGTCGGCCAGCGTGCCTGCGCCCGAGATAAAGCGCTGTTCTTGAATCAGTTGGCTGAAGCGCCCGGAAAACACGGCTACATCGGCCTGCAGCCGGTTCAGGCGGGTGCGCAGGCCCAGTTCCAGATTGCGGCTTTTTTCGGGGCGCAGGTTGGGGTTGGGCGCAATGACGACGTGCTCGGCCAGGTTTTCGTAATAGCCGTTGACCTGGTACGCACTGGGCGCACGGAAACCCCCTGCGTAGTTGCCAAACAGGCTCCAGCCGGGCCGGACTTGGTACATCACCCCCAGTTTGGGCGATACGGCAGAGCCTGAGAGGGAGCGGGCCGGGCGTTTGGCGGGCGGGTAAAAGCCCTCTTGTGTGCGCACATCCACGGTAAACCAGTCCAGCCGCACGCCGGGCACGATGCTCCAGCGCTCGTTCATCCACTCGCTTTGGGCATAGAGGGCACTGCCGGACTCGCGCGTGTCCGGAAAGCGTTTGAGTGGGAAAACTTCCGGCGGCAGGGGGTTGATGCCCGTATAGAGGTTGCTCAGGTCGGCGCTCTGGTAATCCAGGCCGTAGGTCAGCTTGCGTGCCCAGCCGTTGTCCAGGCTGGTCGATTGGCTGGCCTGTATGCCCGCTTGCCAGGTGGTTTCTTCATAGAAAACATCGCGCACACGGTCGGGGTTGCGGTACAGGTCGGACGTTCCCAGCTGCCGGGCAGAGGCACGTTGCACGCCCAGCACCGTGCGCACTTCGTTGGCCAAGGCGGTGTTGATCTGGTAGCGCGCGTCCCAAGTCAGGCGCTGGCGGGTGCTGGTGCTTTCAGCGCGCTCGTCCATCACGGCGGCGGCTTGTTGTGCGGGCGTGCCGCCCAATGGCAGTGGTGCGCGGCTGGAGAGCAGGTTGACGCTGGATTCCTTGTCCACCTGCTCCAGCGTGAATACGTGTTTTTGCCAGCCATCGGGTTGAAAGACCAGCTTGCCCAGCAGGGCGGTATCGCGGTCGTGCTGCGGGTTGGCGGTGGTGCGGCGGGTGTCGGGGGTGTCGATATCGCCCCGGGTTTGCAGGCCGTGGGCCCGGTGTCCGGATGCCGTGAGCAGCCATTGCACCGAATCGCTGGCACGGCCCGCCACGGTGGCGCTGAGGCCACGGCCCCTGTCGTCCCCACTCCAGGCGGTGGAGATGCGCCCGCCCAGCGATTTGGCCTCGCCCGTGCTGGAGTGCAAAAAGTCTGCCGGTTCATGGGTGATGAGGTTGACCAGGCCCGCCAGCCCGTCCGAGCCGTACAGCGCCGACGACGGCCCGCGCAGCACCTCCAGGCGCTTGAGCAAGTCCATGGACAGGTAGTCGCGCCCAAAAGCGTTGCTGCCAAAAATGTAGCTGTGCGGTACGCGCACACCATCGACCAGCATCAACACCCGGTTGCCACCCAACCCCCGGATCTGAAAGCCTGCGTTGCCATCGCGCCCGGTGCTGCGGGCCGGGCCGGTGATGGCAAAGCGCGATGGCCCGCGTGGCACCGACAGATTGGGCAAATCCCGCACGGCATCGCGAATGTCCTGCATGTGGCTGAACTCGGCCTCTTGCTGGTTCACCACGTCCAGCGACACGGGCAACTCGTCGCCCAGTTGTTCGCTGCGTGAGCCGCTCACCACCACCTCACGCAGCGTGGCGGCGGCGTTGGTTGGCTTGTCCTGGGCATTGGCCTGGCAGGCCAGACAAGCCAGCCAGGCCAGTGGAAGGAGTGCGTGCCGGGATGGGCGGCGGGTGCGCAGAGGGTGTGGCATGGTCGGGCCCTGGGTGAGAGAAATGTCTTTCCTGCACGATCGGCAGGGGCTTTTAACAAAGTTTCACGTTAAATGACTGTTTGACATTTATTAAAGAATAACCCCATCATCCGTTCAAATAATGAAGAAACCCCGCTGAACTCTTGTCGCAGCCCGCAGCGGGCACTTTTTAAGGGTAGACCACTACCTGGGCGGCGGCATTCAAGAGGAGTCCCACATGAAACATCACCAGTTGACCCGTCTGGCTGCTTTGGTTTTTTCCACACTGGTGTGGAATGCCGTGGCCCAGCACAAAGAGGGTGCCACGGCCCCGGAGTTGAACTATCAGGCGGGCTCCTCGCCGCTGGCCAACACGCCCATGTACCAGAGCATGAACCCCAATGCGCCCAAGATGACGCAGGTGGAGTTCGACAAGGCACGGCAAACCTACTTTGAGCGCTGCGCTGGCTGCCACGGTGTGCTGCGCAAAGGCGCTACGGGCAAGCCACTGACGCCTGACCTCACGCTGGCCAAGGGCACCGACTACCTCAAGGTGTTCATTGCCTACGGCTCGCCTGCGGGTATGCCCAACTGGCAAACCTCGGGCGAAATGACCGAGGCCGAGGTGGACATGATGGCCCGCTACATCCAGCAAGACCCGCCCCAGCCGCCCGAGTGGGGCATGGCCGACATGAAAAAAACCTGGAAGGTGATTGTTCCCCCCAAGGATCGCCCAACCCGGAAGATGAACAACTACAACATCGCCAACATTTTCTCCACCACGCTGCGCGATACCGGCGAAGTGGCGCTGATTGACGGCGACACCAAGCAGATCATCAACATCGTCAAGACGGGCTACGCGGTACACATCTCGCGCACCTCGGCGTCGGGCCGCTACCTGTTTGTGATTGGCCGCGATGGCCGCGTCAACATGATCGACCTGTGGATGCCCACGCCCGACAACGTCGCTGAAATCCGCATGGGGCTGGAGGCGCGCTCGGTAGATACCTCCAAGTACAAGGGCAAAGAAGGCGATTTCACCGACAAACTGGCCATTGCCGGTGCCTACTGGCCACCCCAGTTCGTCATCATGGATGGCAACACGCTGGAGCCGATCAAAATCGTTTCTACGCGCGGCATGACCGTGGACACCCAGGAGTACCACCCCGAGCCGCGCGTGGCCTCCATCGTGGCCTCGCACTTCAAGCCCGAGTTCATCGTCAACGTCAAGGAAACCGGCAAGACGCTGATGGTGGATTACTCCAACCTGGACGCGCTCAAGATTACCGAGCTGGGCTCGGCACGCTACCTGCACGACGGCGGCTGGGATTCGACCAAGCGCTACTTCATGGTGGCGGCCAACAACAGCAACAAAATTGGTGTGGTCGATGCCAAAGAAGGAAAAATGGAAGCCGTGGTGGATGTGGGCAAGACACCGCACCCCGGGCGTGGCGCCAACTTCATCCACCCGCAGTTTGGCCCCGTCTGGGCTACGGGCCACCTGGGTGACGAAACCATTTCGCTCATTGGCACCGACCCGAAAAAGCACAAGCAATACGCCTTCAAGGAAGTGGCCAAGCTCAAGGGCCCGGGCGGTGGTGCGTTGTTCATCAAGAGCCACCCCCAATCGTCGCACTTGTATTCGGACGCGCCGCTGAACCCTGACCCGAAAATATCGCAGTCGGTGGTGGTGTACGACATCAAGAACCTGGACAAGGGCTATACCGTGCTGCCGATTGCCGAATGGGCGGGTCTGGCCGACGACGGCGGCGCCAAGCGCGTGGTGCAGCCCGAGTTCAACAAGGCGGGCGATGAGGTGTGGTTCTCGGTCTGGTCGGCCAAGGACAAACAGTCGGCGCTGGTGGTGGTGGACGACAAGACGCTCAAGCTCAAGGCCGTGATCAAAGACCCGCGCATCATTACGCCCACAGGCCATTTCAACGTGCACAACACGCAGCACGACGTGTATTGAGTGCAGCGCGCGGCAGCTTGCTGCTGCGCCTGTGCAGTCACACCGCTGGCAGGGTTGGTTCCCGCCAGCGGTTTTTTTTGTGGCCCAGGCAGCGGTGCTGGGGGGGGCTGTGCCCCACGGGTTCTCAGATTTTTAACTACTGAATTGATAGCTGGTAGCGCCCACTGTACGGGCGATAGAGGCCGATTTGACTTGTATTTTTAGCCAAAAAATTGATAGCACACGGCAATCGCTGCCACCACACCGGCCAGTTCGGCCAGCAGAGCGC
>NZ_JAQUAL010000078.1:0-14939 GCF_028687295.1 Simplicispira sp. | reverse complement strand
GATTGCCCGCAACACCCAGCATGTGCGTGAGGTGCGCAACAGCATCGTGGTGCGCCCATAACACCAGCGCGCAAAAAAGCCGCCGTCCGCGCAGTGCTGCGGGCGGCGGCTTTTTTGTGCGTGGGCGACAGGCGCAGGCAGTGGTGCCCGTCCCTGCGCTCCACTCAACGCGCGTTGGCGCGCAACTTGTGTACCAGCCGATCCCACACGGCGGGCGAGACAAACTGGGCTGCATCGCCGCCCAGCGTGGCAATCTCGCGCACCAGGGTGCTGCTGATGTGCTGGTACTGGCTGGCGGGGGTGAGGAATACGGTGTCGATCTGCGGCTGCAAGGCGCGGTTCATGCCGGCCAGCTGGGCCTCGTAGTCAAAATCGGTGCCCGAGCGCAGGCCGCGCACCATGGCCTGGGCGCCCCGGGCCGCAGCAAACTCGGTCACCAGGCCTTCAAAGGGCTCGACCTGCACTTGTGGACAGTCCTGAAGGGCTTGGCGCACCATGTCCATGCGCTCTTCCAGGCTGAACAGGGTTTTTTTGTGGTGTGCCATGGCCACGGCCACTGTCACGCGGCCAAACAGCTGCGCGGCGCGGCGCACCAGGTCTTCATGGCCCAGGGTGATGGGGTCAAAGGTGCCGGGGTAAATGGCATGCACGTCGAGGGCCATGGCGGGTCTTCCTGAAAAAGCGGGCAAAGAAAACAGCAGCCCTCCACCCGGCGGTCTGCTACGGCACGGCAAGGGACGCAGCACGCTGCACTGCCAGTGCCGCTGCGCTGCTGCTGCGAAAGCGGCGATTATGCAGCGTACACCCCTGCACAAAAAGCCAAATCACACCCCACCAAATACAGGTCAAAACAGGCTCCAACGCCCATGCAGCGGGCGCTAGCAGCTATCAAATTTGATGACTCTTGGCAACGGGGCGCAACAGGTGGGCATGCACTGCGCCCGCCCGCAGGTGGCGTTGCAGCGCCAGACCCAGTGGCGCCAGTTCGGCATCGGCCCAGGCGGTGGGCGCCTCCAGGTAGATGAAGCCCTGGGGCGCCAGCACTGCCGCAGCTGCTTGCAATGCGGGCAGGAACAAATCGCCATCAAACGGCGGGTCGATGAACACCAAGTCCAGGCTGGCCGGTGCGCACTGGCGCAACTGCGCCACGCCATCGCCCCGGCGCACTTGCACGGCGCTGGCCTGCAAGCGCTGGCACAGCCCCTGCAAGCGCGCGACCAAGGCGGCGTCTTGCTCGACCATGCACACGCTGGCCGCACCGCGCGAGGCGGCCTCCAGCCCCAGCGCGCCGGTGCCGGCAAAAGCGTCCAGACAGCGCCAGCCCGACAAGTCCTGGCCCAGCCAGTTGAACAGGGTCTCGCGCACGCGGTCGGGCGTGGGGCGCAGGCCGGGCAAATGGGGCACGGGCAGGCGCGTGCGCTTCCACTGCCCGCCGATGATGCGGATTTCGCCCGCGCCGCCGGGAGCGGCTGCTTTGCCTGCGGGGGCTACCGCAGCATTGGCCTTGGCGCCGCGCTGGGGCGCGCTGTTGGTGGTGCCAGCGCCCAGGGCCTGCGCAGCGCGTGGCGGGCGCTTACCGGGCAAGGCCTGCCCGGATGGCGCTGCGCCAGGGCTGGCCGTGCTGGCGCGGCGCAGCGCGGCGGCCACCTGCGCGGGGCTCAAGCGCGCGCTCATGGCTGGGCGCCCACGGTGACGGTCACCATGCGCTCGGGCTGCAATTTGCGCTGCATGGCGGCGCGGATGTCGGCCACCGTGACGGCCTCCACGCGCTGGCGCCAGTGCTCCAGGTAGTCCAGCGGCAGGCCGTTGGTGGCAATGTTGACCACGTTGCCCAGCAGCTTGCGGTTGCTGTCGATGCGCAGGGCAAAGCCGCCGATGAGGTTGTCTTTGGCGGCGCGCAGCTCGGCAGGCGTGGGGCCCTGGGCCACAAAGCGGGTGAGCACCTCGCGCGCCACCTGCACCGCCTGCGCGGCCTGGTCGGGCCGGGTTTGCAGGCTGATGACAAAGGCGCCCGCGTGCAGGCCGGGGTTGAAGCCGCTGTACACGCTGTAGCTCAGACCGCGCTTTTCGCGCACTTCTTCGGTCAGGCGTGAGACAAAACCGCCCCCGCCCAAAATGTGGTTGCCCACCAGCAGCGCCAGAAAATCCGGGTCGCTGCGGGCAAAGCCGGGCTGGCCCATGAGCACATGCGCCTGGGCCGAGGCAAAGGCAATGTTTTGCTGCACGGGCGCGGCCAGCGGCTGCACTTCAGGCACGGCGGGCTGGGGTGCGCAGGCGGCGGCATCGGCAGCAGGCAGGCGCGCCAGCAGCGTGGCCACCAGCGCTTGGGCGCGCTCACGGTTGACGGCGCCGACGATGGCCACGCGGGCGCGGCAGGCTTGCAGGTAGCGGCTGTGGAATTGCGCCATCTCGGCCACGTGGATGCGTGCCAGCGATTCTTCGGTCACATGCTGGCCATAGGGGTGGCTGCCATAGACGGCGCTGGCAAACGCCTCGCCCGCCACTGTGGCCGGTCGGGTGCGCGATTCGCGGATGGCGGCGCTCCAGCGGGCTTGTTCGCGCTGCCAGATATCTTCGGGCCAGGCGGGCTCGGCCAATTGGCGTGCAGCCAGGTGCGCGGCCTTGTCCAACAGATCGGGAACCGTGAGTGAGCGCAGCGAAAACGCCAGCGCGTCGTTGCTGGCGCTGACCTCCAGGCTGGCGCCCAGGTCGGCCCAGGCTTCGCCCAGGGCGTTTTCATCGAGCGCGGGCGCATCGCCTACGGCGCGCACACCTTTGCTGGCCATACCGGCCACGGCGCTGGCCAGGCCCGCCTGGGGCGCGGGATCGCGGCGGCTACCGGCGTCAAAGTCGATTTGCACATCGACCATGGGGATGGCCGGGCTCTCGACCAGCCAGACCTGCGCGCCACTGGGCTCGCGCCAGTGCTGTATGGGCAGCAACGCCCAGGCAGATTGGGCATAAAAAACGACTCCAGCGCTTACCAGGCAAGCGCGAGCAGCTACTCTTTTAATAGTAATCATCAGACCAGTCCGGTGGGGTGTTCAGTGGCGCATGGCGCCTGCGGCGGCTGCCGGACGCTTGCGTTGCGGGTCCAGGGGCTGGGGCGCCAGGGTGGCCACAGTGAGTTGGTCATCACCGAAATAGCGCTGGGCCACGGCCTGCACCTGCTCGGGGGTGATGGCGCGCAGCAGGGTCAGCAGGCGGTCTTCGGCGTCCAGGGGCAGGCCCTGCACCCAGTTGCTGCCCAGATCACTGGCCTGGCCGTGCAGCGAGTCGCGCTGGTACACGGTGCTGGCCACCCACTGGGTTTTGACGCGCTCCAGCTCGGCGCTGCCCACGCCCTCGCGGGCCACGCGGGCCACTTCAGCGCGCAGGGCATCTTCCACCTGCTGGGCGGTTTTGCCCTGCGCGGGCACCCCCGTCAGCATGAACATGCCCGGCCCGCGTCCCACCACCGAGGCACCGCTGCCCACGTTGTCGGCCACGCGCTCGGGGCCCTGGCTCAGGGCGCGTTCCAGGCGCGCACCGTCGTAGCCGCTGAGCACGGCAGAGAGCACCACCAGCGCCAGCGCATCGCGGTCGGCGTCGGTCAGGGCCTCCACCCGTGCCAGCGTGGGCGCGCGAAACGTCAGCGCCACGTAAGCCTGCTCGGCGGGCGCCTTGACGGTGATGCGGCGCAGGCCCATCTGGGGCGGCTCGGCACGCGGCTTGCGCACGGGCACGGCGCGGGCGGGGATGCGGCCATAGGTTTTTTCGGCCAGTGCGCGCACCTTGCGCACGTCCACATCGCCCACCACCACCACAGCGGCGTTGGCGGGCACATACCACTGGCGGTGGAACTGGCGCACATCCTGGGGCGTCATGGCGTCCAGATCGCTCATCCAGCCGACCACCGGGCGGCGGTACGGCGAGGCAGTGAAGGTGGCGGCGCTGAGCTGCTCGATGAGCAGGGCGCGCGGCTGGTCTTCGGTGCGCATGCGGCGCTCCTCCTTGACCACCTCAATCTCTTTGCGGAACTCGGCATCGGGCCAGCGGTTGTGGGCAAAGCGGTCTGCCTCCAGGCGCATGACCTGCTCCAGCCGGTCGGACGGAATCTGCTGGTAGTAGCCCGTGTAATCGAGGCTGGTGAAAGCGTTTTCCGAGCCGCCCAGGGCCGCCACGCGGCGCGAGAACTCGCCCGGCGCCAGCTTGGTGCTGCCCTTGAACATCATGTGTTCGAGCACATGGGCCACGCCCGAGGTGCCATCGACCTCGTCCATCGCGCCCACGCGCACCCAGACCATGTGCAGCGCCGTGGGCGCGCGCCGGTCGGGCTGCACGATGAGCTGCATGCCATTGGCCAGCGTGAACTGCTGCGCGCCAGAGGCCGTGCTGGCCTGTGCGGCAGCCGCCGCGTCCACCGCCGCAGCCGCTGTGGGGGCGGACGGCGCTGCGCTGGCAGAGGTTGAGGACGCCGGAGCTTGCGCCCCGGCCACGGTGCAGGCCAGCAGGCCCAGGAGGGAGATAGCGCGTTTCATAGAATGGAGTGATTCTAAGAACCCCTGCAATGTTCAGTTTTTTCAAAAAGAAACCCCCTCCACCGCCCGTGCCGGATGCGCTGACCGCGCCCACGGCCACGCCCGCAGCGCCCACGCCCCCGGCAACCACCACCGCAGCAGCGGCCCCCACCCCAGCGCCTGCCAGCGCAGCGCCCGCGCCTGGCGCCGTGGCCGGGGCGCTGGACTGGCTGCGCAAGCCTTTCGGGGCCAAGACGGCGGCAGCGCCTGAGCCTGCGGCTGCGCCATCGGTGGGATCGGCAGAACCGGCCACCGCAGTGCCCGCACTGGCGCCCCCTGCCCCCCCACCGACCACGGCGCTGGCAACCGCGCCGACCGCCACAGCGACAGCGGCCGAGCGCAAAGGCTGGCTCGACCGCCTCAAGGCCGGGCTGCGCAAAACCGGCTCCAGCATTGCCACCGTCTTTACCGGCACGCAAATCGACGACGCGCTGTATGAGGAGCTGGAAGAGGCGTTGCTCATGGCCGACACCGGCGTCAAGGCCACACAGTGGCTGCTGACCGACCTCAAGCGCCGCGTCAAAGACACTAAAACCACCGATCCCGCCGCCGTCAAGGGCCTGCTGGCCGACGCGCTGACCGATTTGCTCCAGCCGCTGGAAAAATCCCTGGTCATTGGCCAGCACACCCCCACCGTCATCATGGTGGCGGGCGTCAACGGTGCGGGCAAGACCACGTCGATTGGCAAACTCACCAAGCACCTGGCCCACGAGGGCGCCAGCGTGCTGCTGGCCGCCGCCGACACCTTCCGCGCCGCTGCGCGCGAGCAGCTCGGGGTGTGGGCCGACCGCAACCTGGTCGATATCGTCAGCCAGGAAGGCGGCGACCCCGCTGCCGTCAGTTTTGATGCCGTGACCGCAGGCCGCGCGCGTGGCAAGGACGTGGTGCTGGTCGATACCGCCGGGCGCCTGCCCACGCAGCTGCACCTGATGCAGGAGCTGCAAAAAATCAAGCGCGTGGTCACCAAGGCCGATGGCACCGCGCCGCACGAGGTGCTGCTGGTGATTGACGGCAACACCGGCCAGAACGCGCTGGCCCAGGTGCGCGCCTTTGACGATGCGCTGGGCCTGACCGGCCTGGTCGTAACCAAACTGGACGGCACGGCCAAGGGCGGCGTGCTGGCCGCCATTGCGCAGGAGCGCCCCATTCCGGTGTATTTCATCGGCGTGGGCGAAAAACTCGAAGACCTCGAAACCTTCAACGCCCGCGAGTTTGCCCAGGCGCTGCTGGCCTGACACCCCGGCCACTGGGCGGCGGCATGTGCTGGCCGCTCAAGGAGCCCTCCCGGACTGCCGATAAACAGGTACGTTCTTTCACGGGGGTTCACCATGCGCATCGCCCAGTCCGCCCAGCAGTTCCAGGTTCAGCACCAGGCCCAGCAAAGCAGCCAGCACACCGAGCGGCTGGAGGTGCGCCGGGGCACACCGAACGCCAACACAGCGGCCCTGCCCCGCACCAGCCCTGCGCCCAACCCGCTGGCCACCCCGGGCACCCGACTGAGCCTGTCGCCTGCGGCGCTGGCCCAGTCCAACCCCTCCAGCGCGCCCGGGCGTGCAGCCATGGCCGAACCTGCCGTGGCCGACAGCACCGAAGCCAGCGCCTCCGGAAAAATTGGCACCACCCTGACACCGCAAATGGCCATGCTCAAAGACCTGATCGAACGCATGATGGGCGCGTCAGTAGAGGTCTATGCCGACAAACTGCAAGCGCAGTTGCAGGCCATGGCCAGCCAGCGCAGCACCGCCGGGGTGTCTGCGACCCCACCCGGCAACGCAGCAGCAGCGGGCACCGGCTGGGGCTTGGTGTACGAGACGTCCACCGTGCGCCAGGAATCCGAGCAGCTGCGCTTCCAAATGCAAGGACAGGTGCAGACCGCCGACGGCCAGACCATCCGCTTCGAACTCGACCTGCAACTGCAGCGCAGCTACCGCGAAGAAAGCTCCACCCGCATCGCGCTGGGCAGCGCGGCAGCGCCGGTCGATCCGCTGGTGCTGCGCTTTGATGGCCCGGCCCAGGCACTGCAAAACCAGCGCTTTGCGTTTGACCTGCAAGGTGACGGCAGCGCCGACAACGTACCGCTGCTGGCCCAGGGCTGGGGCTACCTGGCACTGGACCGCAACCAGAATGGCCGCATCGACGATGGTCTGGAGCTGTTTGGCCCGCGCACCGACAACGGCTTTGCCGAACTGGCCGCGCTGGACGATGACGGCAACGGCTGGATCGACGAGGGCGATGCGGCCTTCAAAGACTTGCGCATCTGGCGCCCCAGCGCCGACGGCGGCGGCAGCCTGCAAACACTGCAAGCCGAAGGCGTGGGCGCGCTGGGCCTGGCCAACGCCGCCACGCCCTTTGCCCTGCGCACCGAGGGCAACGCCAGCCTGGGCGCACTGCGCGCCACTGGCGCCTACCTGCGCGAGGACGGGCAGGCGGGCGTCTTGCAGCAAATCGACCTCGCAGTGTGATCCTGCGGGCACTGCGGGCCCCTGCGTCCGGGTGGCACCACCCGCACCGGCGGGGTCGATTCACACCCTTGACGCTATTTATTTAATAGCTACCAGCGCCTAACTGGAGGGCTATAGAGGCCGATTTGGCTTCAAAAAAAGGGGCGGCATTGTCTGACACCCTGACGGGAACTATGGGCTTAGCAGTCCCTCCAACCGAGTGCTAACATGAAGGCTTAGACGAAAGGATTTCTGGAATGGCACTTTCATCTGGACTCGCAGCAACCGCTCTGGCGCCCACCAATCCGTGGACGGTGGTGCCGTCGCTGGGCAACCTGGACGCCTATATTTCGGCAGCCAATCGCCTGCCGCTGCTCACCCACGAAGAAGAACAAGACTGCGCCCGCAAGCTGCGTGACCACAACGACGTAGAGGCTGCGGGGCGCCTGGTGATGTCGCACCTGCGCCTGGTCATCTCCATTTCGCGCCAATACCTGGGCTACGGCCTGCCCCACGGCGACCTGATCCAGGAAGGCAACATCGGCTTGATGAAAGCCGTCAAGCGCTTCGACCCCGACCAGGGCGTGCGCTTGGTGAGCTACGCCATGCACTGGATCAAGGCCGAGATCCACGAATACATCCTGAAAAACTGGCGCATGGTCAAGGTGGCCACCACCAAGGCACAGCGCAAGCTGTTTTTCAACCTGCGCTCGATGAAGCAGGGCTTCAAGACCGAGGCTGAAACCACGCACCGCAACACCCTGTCCGACAGCGAGATCGACCTGGTGGCCGCGCAGCTCAAGGTCAAGCGCGAAGAAGTCATGGAGATGGAAACGCGCATGTCCGGCGGTGATGTGCTGCTGGATCCCGCCCCGTCCGACGACGGCGAGCAGGCCTTTGGCCCCATTGCCTACCTGGCCGACGCCGCCCACGAGCCCACGGCCATGATCGAGTCGCACCAGCGCGACCTGCTGGCCACCGACGGCATTGCCAGCGCCCTGGCTGCTTTGGACGAGCGCAGCCGCCGCATCGTGGAAGAGCGCTGGCTCAAGGTGCGCGACGATGGCTCGGGCGGCATGACGCTGCACGATCTGGCCGCCGTCTATGGCGTCAGCGCCGAGCGCATCCGCCAGATTGAAGTGGCCGCCATGAAAAAAATGCGCAAGACGCTGGCCGAATACGCCTGAGTACAGCGGCTGGGCGGCATGCACCGCCCAGAACCGGCTGGCGATAATGCACAGCGCGCACCCCTGACCGGGGTTGCGCGCTTTTTTGTGCCTGCGTCGTGGCAAAAGGCCTGGCGGCGCTTTTTGGAGAATTTTTCATGCAAGTTTGCGCCCTGCGCCGTGCCGCACTGGTACTTGCCCTGGCTGCCGCTGGCGGCAGCGCCCTGGCCCAACCCACCGCAGCCACTGCCATGGCGGCTGGTGCCAGCACCACGCCAGGCTGGCCCAGTCAGGCGGTGAAAATCATCGTCGGTTTTCCGGGCGGCTCATCGCCCGACCTGGCAGCGCGCACCCTGGCCGAGCCGCTGGCGCAGGCCCTGGGTCAGCCGGTGATCGTAGAAAACCGGGTGGGCGCGGGCGGCAATATTGGCGCCAGCGCGGTAGCCCGTGCCACGGACAACCACACCATCGGCCTGATGATCAATGGCAACCTGACCATCGCCAAGCTGATCAATCCCAAGGCCATTTACGACCCGCTGCAAGACCTGGTGCCCGTGAGCCTGGTGGGCACAGCCCCGCTGGCGCTGGCAGCGCCTGCCAACGCCCCCGGGGCCAGCGCGCAGGAGTTTTTCACGGCAGCCCGCCAGGCAGGCGACCACTGGAGCTACGGCACCCCCGGCGTGGGCACGGTGGCGCACATCGGCATGGAGCTGCTCAAGGGCAAAGCGGGCCTCAACCCGGTGCATGTGCCGTACCCGGGCAACCCGCAGGTTATCAACGCCATCCTCGGTGGCCAGATTCAGTTGGCGCTGTTGCCACCGGCCATGGCGGCTGCGCAGGAGCGCGCAGGCAAACTGCGCGTGCTGGGCGTGACATCGGCAGGCCGCAGCGCGCTGGTGCCGCACTACCCCAGCCTGGCCGAAGCGGGTATTGCAGACTTTCACCTGGAAATCTGGAACGCGGTGGCCGCCCCACGCTCCATGCCGCCATCGGTGGTGGCGCGGCTGTCCGTCTTGTTCAGCCAGATTGCCCGCAGCCCGCAGGTACGCGACAAACTGTTCCAGCAAGGCTGGCAGGTCACGGGCACCACTGCCGAGGGGCTGGCCCGGCGCATTCAGGCCGACACGCGGCTGCTGGGCGGCGTGATTGCGGCGCGCGGCATCCAGTCAGAATAAGCACCACCGGCCTGCTACTTGGGCAGCCGCAGCGGCCAACGCGCCTTGCTGCGCCCACTCAAGCCGGTTATGGTGCAAGCTTTACAGCCCCGCCCCTCTTGGCCCGCCCCGCCCATGAACACTGACCCTGCCCCCCGGCACACCGGCTGCGCGCGGTGCGCCTGCCAGAGCCTTTGCCTGCTGGGAAAGATGAACACGGTCACCCGGCAATCGTGGCAGGACTTGACGACTGAACGCTCTTTTGCAAAGGGCGACATGCTGTTGCGCCAGGGCGAAACGGCGTCGTTCTTCCGCATCGTCAAAGTGGGCACCACCATGCTGCTGCGCAGTGCCGAAGATGGCGTGGAGCGCCCCGTGGGCATGTGCGGCCACGGCCAGACCCTGGGCAGCACCGTGCTGCTGGGGCAACCGGCCACGTTCTCGTGTCTGGCACTGTCGCCCGTGCGGGTGTGCGAGGTACCGATTGCGCCCCTGCTGCACAGCGGCCTGGTCGATCAGGCTTTTTTGTGGGAGCTGGCCGTCAGCTACGCCCAGACCAATGCGCACCTGGCCGATTGGGCGCGCATTGTGCGCATCCGCACCGTGGCCGGTCAGGTGGCGGGCACACTGCTGCAACTGGCCGCCTTGCAGCGCAGCACCCTGGTGCGCCTGCCCAGCCAAAGCGCACTGGCCGCGCTGCTGGCTACCACGCGCGAAACCATTGCCCGCACCCTGCGGCAGCTGGAGCAGCAGGCCTGCCTGGTGCGGCGCGACCGCTGGCATTGCGAGATTGAGCGCGATGCACTGCTAGCGCTGGCAGGCAGCGGCAGCGCGCTACCGGCGCGCCCGGGGCTGCGGTCCCTCTGAACCGGCCCGCGCCAGGCACGGCTGGCGGGCACCAGACTAGGGCTGCGCCAGTGCTGCGGCCCTGCACAGCGCAGCAAAAGGCTCGGGGGTACCAATCAGCTGCGCCATCTCGGGGGCGGGAACGGCCCGCGAATACAGCCACCCCTGGACAATATCGCAGCCAAACCGGCGCAGTTGGCCCAGCTGCTCTGGCGCCTCTACGCCCTCGGCCACCACGGTCAGGCCCAGGGTGTGCGACAACTCGATCACCGCCCGCACCAGCGCAGACTCGCTGTCGCCGCGCAACATGGGCTCGACAAAGTCCCGCGCAATCTTGATGCGCGCAATGGGCAGCTGTTGCAGATAGGCCAGCGAGGAATGCCCGGTGCCAAAGTCGTCCAGCGTGACGCTGATGCCCAGTGCCTTGACGCGCGCCAGCGAATGCCGCGCCAGCACCGGGTCGGCCATGGCCTCGGACTCGGTCAGTTCCAGCTCCAGCAGATCGGGGGGCACCCCGTGGCGCTGCAATGCCCCTTGCAACTGTTCCACCCAGTCGTTTTGCTGCAATTGCTGCACCGACACGTTCACCGCCACCCGCAGCGGCGTACCGGCCTGTTGCCAAACCCGGATTTGGCGGCACACTGCGTTCAGCACCCACTCGCCCAGAGGCAGGATGAGTCCGGTGGCCTCGGCCACCGGAATGAAGCGCGAGGGCGGC
Organism: Simplicispira sp.; assembly: GCF_028687295.1. Taxonomy (NCBI): domain Bacteria; kingdom Pseudomonadati; phylum Pseudomonadota; class Betaproteobacteria; order Burkholderiales; family Comamonadaceae; genus Simplicispira; species Simplicispira sp. The sequence continues at coordinate 4,055 of NZ_JAQUAL010000078.1, read as the reverse complement.
ACCTCGCCCAGCACCGGGTCTGTCCAGCGCAACAAAGCCTCGGCGCCCACCACCTGCCCTGTCACGACATCCACCTGCGGCTGGTAATGCAGCGCCAGTCCACCATAGGCCAGCGCCAGCTTGAGGTGGTCGTGCAGCAGGATTTTTTCTGCCATTTTTTCACCCATGGCAGGCTCATAGAGGGAGAAATGGCCCCGCCCACGCCGCTTGGAGCAGTACATGGCCATGTCGGCATAGCGCATGAGCGTGTCAGCGTCTGGCGCATCTTGCGGAAACACGGCAATGCCCGCACTGGCGCCGCAGTGAAGCTCAAAGCCCTGCACCCGGAACGGCTCTTGCAACAACTGCAAGAGCTTGGCCGCAACGAGCATGGCCTCTTGCACCTGGTTCAGCTCGGGCAGCAGCACCGTGAACTCGTCGCCCCCCAATCGCCCCACCGTGTCGCCAGCGCGCAGGGCATTTTTCAGGCGCCGCGCCACCTCCACCAGCACCTGGTCGCCAGCGGCATGGCCATAGCCGTCGTTGATGGCCTTGAAGTCGTCCAGATCCAGCAGCAGCAGCGCAAATGGCCGCCCCTGGGGCGTGCAGGTGTGGATGGCCTGCTCCAGCCGCTGGCCAAACTGCCAGCGGTTGACCAGCCCGGTGAGGTTGTCATGCGATGCCTGGTAGCAGGTCTGGGCCTCCAGGCGGCGCACTTCAGAGATGTCGCGCACAAACGCCACGCTGGCGCCGCCATATGCCTCGGAGTAACCCAGTGCCACATCGACAGGCACTTTGGCGCCATCGCGCCGGTGCAGCCACAGGTCGCGCTCCATGCCCATGGGGCGGCGCGTGGGGTTTTGGAAATAGCGGCGCACATGCTGGCCATGTTTGGCACCCAGGTGCGGTGCCAGCAAGATGCTGATGGGCTGGCCCATGAGCTGCGCGGCGGCATAACCCGAGATGGTTTCCATGGCCGGGTTGGCCATCATGATGGTGCCCTGCCGGTCTACCAGCAAGATGCCGTCGGGTGCAGCGGCCATGGCTACCTGCTCCAGCCATCCACGGGGAACATCGCGCAGGCTGTCGGCCTGCGTGGCAGTGGCGCTGAAAGGGCAGCGCCGGGGCGCGTTATCGCGCAGTGCGGGAATATCAAGTGCATGCATGTGCGGCTCCTCCCCTTGGGCTGTGACGCCAACACGGCGCCTGACCGCCAGCCCACTGACAGGGCCAGTGGCGGAGATGCACACACTCTACGAAAACACTGTGACAGCCCACCATGGGGAAACCCCAGCATGGCGCGCTATCGCCCCCCAACGTGACGCACTTGGCAGTTTGCAGCCCGCCGGGGGCTTGAAACTTCAGCGCGCAGGCAACAACAGCGTGCGCACGTCGTCCGTGAGGGCGGCCACACCGCTGCCGTAGCGGTGGTACACACGCAAGCGGCCTGCCGGGTCGTAGAGGTAGCTGCCCGCCGAGTGGTCCATGCTGTAGCTGGTGGGCGTCTTGCCTTCCACTTTCTTGTAATAGATCTTGAAGTCTTTGGCCAGGGCGGGCAGTTGCTCGGGCGTGGGGCGCAGGGCCAGGAAAGTGGGGTCGAAATTGCCCATGTAGGCCTTGAGCATGCCCAACTGGTCGCGCTCGGGATCGACGGTGATGAAAATGCCTTGCAGCCGATCGGCGTCTGCGCCCAGCTGCTGCTTGACCTCGGCCAACTCCTGCATGGAGGTGGGGCACACGTCGGGGCACTGCGTGAAACCAAAAAACACCACCACCACTTTGCCGCGAAAGTCTTGCAGGCTGCGCACCTGGCCGTTGTGGTCGGTCAGCCGAAAGTCGCGCGCGTAGTCGGCCCCGGTGATGTCCACGCCGCGCAGCTTGGCCGCATCGGGCGAACATGCAGCCAAAATGGCCACAGCGCCCGCAGACAGAGCGCTTACAGCTATCAATTTGAGAGTATTTCGTTTCAACATCTTGTCCTTGCTGGCGGGCTACACGGGTTCTTGCGGCGGGCGCGCGCTGCGCAGCATGGCGCGCATGTCTTGCAGCGAGACGGCGCTGTGCCCGCTCACGGCCACGCGCGGTGTGGGCTTGAAGGCGTGGCCGTAAATGATCTCGAAGGTCAGCGCCAGCTGGCCGCCGTGCGCGGCGCTGGCCAGCTGCTGCGTGAGCGCATCACACAACTGGCCATGCCAGCGCCGCCCGCGCAGACCGGCAAAGCGCTGGGGGTGCAGGTTGGCGCCCAGCTCGCGCAGCTCTTGCAGCAGGCGCTCGGGCGTGGCAAAGGTGAGGGTGATGTGCTCCATGTCCATCACCGGCTCGGCAAAACCGGCGTGTACCAGCATGTCGCCCCAGTCGTGCATGTCCGTGAAGGTGTGCGAGGGCACGGGCCAGCCCAGCGCGGCATACACCGCGCGCAGCTCGCGCAGGGTGTCGGGGCCCAGGCAGGAGAACATGACGTGGCCGTCCACCGCCAGCGCCTGGTGCCACTGCGCCATCAGCGCCTGCGGGTCGGCAGCCATGTGCAGCGCCATGTTGGCCCACAGCATCTGCACACTGCCCGGCGGCGGCGGGGCCAGGCGGGTGGCGCCGCCCGTCCAGCGCGCGGTGCTCCACCAGGACGGGGCCAGTGCGGCGGCGGCGTGGGCCTGGCGGGGGGGAGCCGTTTCCGTCACGTAGCAATCAGCACCGGGGTAGCGCTGGCGCAGCAGGGCATGGGCTTGCAGGCCACCGCGCACCGGATCCCAGTGGCACCAGGTGGCGGGGGCCTGGCGCATCCACTGCAAGCGCGACTCCATGCGCCGGGCCACTTCCTCGTGCAGCCAGGGCGAATGCGCGGGCGCAGCGCGTTGCCAACGGGCGGCGGCAACGGGGTCGATGGTGGGGGGGGTGTCGGTCGGCATGGGGCAAGTCAGGGCGATGTTTCAATCCACGCCCCCAGAGGAGGCGAATTTCATCCCTCTGAAGAAGGGAGATTTCAAACCGGAGCGAGCTTCTGGTGCAAGCAGGGGCCGTATATTGGACACCATCATGCGCAACCCGATGGCATCAAGGATATCTGCGGCCTGGCAGCGCGCCCTGGCCCGCCTGCCCAGCCAGTGCGCGGTGTGCCAGAGCTGGCCCGCGCAGCGCGTGTGCGGCGCCTGCGTGGCCCGCTTTGCCCAGCCGCGTGCGCGCTGCCCCACCTGCGCCATCGCCGTCGAAGCCGGGCAGCAGCAATGCAGCGCCTGCCTGCACCAGCCGCCGCCGCTGGCGCGCTGCGTGGCCGCCGTCGATTACGGCTACCCCTGGGCCAACGCCCTGAGCGATTTCAAGTTCCGCAGCGACCCCGGCTGGGCCAGCGCCCTGGCCTTGCTGCTGCGCAGCACCCCGTGGGCCGAGCCAGTGCTGGACGGTGCCGATCTGGTGCTGCCCCTGCCGCTGTCACGCCAGCGCCTGCGCCAGCGCGGCTTCAACCAGGCGCTGCTGCTGGCACGCCAGTTGGCGCCCGACAAAACCGACGCCACGCTGCTGCTGCGCCTGCGCGACACGCCTGCGCAAAGCAGCCTGGCGCGCGCCCAGCGGCTGGAAAACCTGCACGGCGCCTTCGCCATCGAGCCGCTGCGCGCCCACCGGGTCAGCGGCCAGCGCGTGGTGCTGATCGACGATGTGATGACCACCGGCGCCACGCTGCACGCCGCCGCTGGCGTGCTGCACCGGGCCGGTGCCGCCCAGGTGAGCGCGCTGGTCGTGGCCCGCACGCCCTGAACCGCCACCGCAAACGGTTTTTTTACGCCCTGTTGCGCGGGCACGCGCACACCACGCACCACAATAGGCGCCATGTTTCACATCGTCCTGGTCGAACCCGAAATCCCGCCCAACACGGGCAACGTCATCCGCCTGGCGGCCAACACGGGCTGCACGCTGCACCTGATTGAGCCGCTGGGTTTTTCGATGGAAGACCGGCTGATGCGCCGCGCCGGGCTGGACTACCACGAATACGCCCAGGTGCTGCGCCACGCGGGCTGGACGGCTTTTTTGCGCCTGGCCCAGCCCGATCCGGCGCGCATGTTTGCCATGACCACGCACGCCACCCG
>NZ_JAQUAL010000077.1:0-14996 GCF_028687295.1 Simplicispira sp. | reverse complement strand
TCACGTGCTCCAGCCCCTGTGCGTTCTCGTGCAATGACGCCATGGTGCGCAGTGCCGTAGCGGGGCCATCGCTGGGCATCATGCCGTCGATGGAAATGGTTTCGCGCACCCGGGCAAAAGCGGCCAGATAGCCGCCCCGGTCGCCCTGCCAATCGGCAGCCGGAACGGCCTTGACCAGATCCCCCGGGCCTGCCGTTTGCAGCCACTTGAGGGCATGCACCAGCCCATAGACCAACGCTTGTGCATCTGCAGCGCGCTGGTGCAAAAAACGCTCCGGTGCGGCCAGGCAGCCGCCGGGCAAGGCGCCGCCAAACACCGACTGCGAGCCCCCCAGGGTGCGCGCCTCACTGAGCAAGCGCAGCTCGCCCTTGCTCTCCAATTGCGCCATCACCGGATCGCCGTGGCACAGCGCCTGCACGCGCTGGGCGCGCACCGCTGCCGCAGCAGAGGCGCCTGCCCCCACCGCCACATAAGTCACGTCCTGCGGCCCCAGCCCGGCGCGCGCCAACACCAGCAAAGCCATGGCGTGCGACAAAGAGCCCAGCGCATCCACCCCGACCTTGCGCTCGCGCAAATCAGCCAGGGTGTTCGACCGGGGCAGCGCCCGCGTGGAAACGCCCAAAGCCAGCTGCGCAGCGCGCCCCTGCAACACCAGCGAGCGCACCTCGGGCGCCCCCAGCGGCGGACTGACCACATGCTCATAGCCAATGGCGCAGACCTGGGCCGCCCCTTGGCGCACTGCGTCCAGTGCCAGCGCGTCGCTGGCAAACTCGCGCACCGACACCGACAGCCCTTCCTGGCGGAAAAAATCCAGCTGCAACGCCACCGTCAGCGGCAAATGCCGAAATGCCGACGTGGCGCGCCCCCCCACCGCCACCGTCAGCTGCGGCGCCAGCGTGGCCGACGGGGTGCGCAGCGCAGCACCCGCCAAAACCATGGCGGACAGAGCGCCAAAGGCGCGGCGACTGGGGTGGATGGGCGGCACGGTAAAGAAAACTCCTGGGTGGGCGCCACAATTGGTGCAGTGCAGCAATTGTGCCTTCCCCATAGCAGCAGCGCATCAGGGTCAGCCCCTGCGGGTTTCTACGTACCGCACGCATCAATAACGGCATTTTAAGCCTCCAGCCCTTGCTGGATGGGCGCTAGCAGCTATTAAATCAGAAGCAATGAACGCCCTCAGCGCCGGTCGGCCAGGGCGTGGGCAATGGTGCCCAGATCGACATATTCCAGCTCGCTACCCACGGGCACACCGCGCGCCAGGCGTGTGGTGCGCAAACCACGGGCCTTGAGGGCCTCGCTGATGACGTGGGCGGTGGTTTCACCCTCGGCGGTGAAGTTGGTGGCCAAAATCACCTCCTGCACCACGCCATCGCTGGCGCGGGCCAGCAGTTTTTTCAGGCCGATGTCTTTGGGGCCGATGCCGTCGAGCGGGCTGATGCGCCCCATCAGCACAAAGTACAGCCCCTGAAACGCCCCCGTGCGCTCCAGCGCCGACTGGTCGGCGGGCGTCTCGACCACACACAGCCGCGTGGCGTCGCGCTCGGGGTCTTGGCAGACCTCGCACACCTGGGCTTCGCAAAACGTGTGGCAGCGCTCGCAGTGGCGCATGCTGCCCACCGCCTGGGCCAGCGCCTGCGACAGCGCCAGCGCGCCCTCGCGGTCGTGCTGCAACAAGTGAAACGCCATGCGCGCGGCCGACTTCACGCCCACCCCCGGCAAGCGCCGCAGCGCCTGCACCAGGGCGTCCAGGGAGTTGCTGGTGGCCATGGCTATCGCCCCCGCGCAGTAGCGGCCATCAGAACGGGAACTTCATGCCGCCGGGCAAACCGGGCATGCCAGCGGTGATCTTGCCCATTTTTTCGGACGAGGTTTCTTCGGCCTTGCGCACGGCGGCATTGAAGGCAGCGGCCACCAGGTCTTCGAGCATGTCTTTGTCTTCGGCCAGCAGGCTGGGGTCGATGGTGACGCGCTTGACGTCGTGCTTGCAGGTCATCAGCACCTTGACCAGGCCCGCGCCCGACTCGCCCTCGACTTCGACGTTGGCCAGCTCGTCCTGGGCTTTTTTCAGGTTGTCTTGCATGGCCTGGGCCTGCTTCATGAGACCGGCGAGTTGTCCTTTGTTGAACATGGGATACCTTTCGTTGCGATGTAAATAAGGAAATTCAGAGGGGCTTGATGCTACCGGGCACGATTTTGGCGCCGTAGTCGCGCACCAAGGTCTGGACAAACGGGTCGTTGGCCACGGTGTCCTGCGCCACGCGCTGGCGTTCTTGCTCGGCGGCGGCATTGCGCCGCGCGGGGGTATCGGTGACAGGGCCCACTTCCACGCTGATCTGGCTGGTGTGGCCGGCGGCCTCCAGCGCCGCGCGCAGGCGCTCGCGGGCCATGGGCTGGTTGAGCGATTCGCGCTCCACGCGCAACCGCCAGTGGCCGCCGTCGTGCGCCACCAGTTGCGATTGCAAAGCCAGTTCGCGCACCAGCGCCGTGATGGCCTCGCTGGCTGCCAGCGCCTGCACGGTGGCGTGCCAGAGATCGCCCTCGGGGGTAGCAGCCACCGTGGCGCTGGTGCGCTGGAGGGGCGCAGCATCTGCTGTGCCCTGAGAGGCGCTGACAGCAGGCAGATTTGCTATTTTTTCAATAGCTTGTCGCGCTGGCTGCGCAAAGGCAGGTGGCTGATGGGGGTCAAAATTTTGCCCCATAGCACCGGCTGGATCTGGCGCCGGGGCTGTCGTATCTGCTACTGGATAGATAGCTGTTGGCGCTGGCTGGGCGCGGCCTGAAGGCTGATTGACCTGAAAACTTGCACCCAAGGCACCCGCCGGGGCAGCCGTATCCGCTACTGAATAGATAGCTGATCGCGCTGACTGGGTGTGGCCTGGAGGCTGATTTGGTGCCAAACTTTCACCGGCAGTACCCGCAGCACCAACTGGGGCTGGTACCGGGTTCAGGGCAGCCGCATCTGCTACCGAATTAATAGCTTCTTGCGCTTGCTGGACGGGCGCTGGATCCTGATTTGGCACACCATTTTCAGCGGCACCCGCCCTCGGCCAAACCGGCGCAGCGGGCGCTGGTACGGCAGTGTTTGCTGCGGTGCGGGCGGGCTCAGGCCGCGTCAGTGTTTTTTTTTCTGCGCTGCCCGCAGGCTTGAAGGCCAGCAGGCGCAGCAGCACCATGGTCAGGGCGGCGTATTCGTCGGGGGCCAGGCCCAGCTCGCCGCGCCCGTGCAGGCAAATGCTGTAGAGCAGCTGCGTTTCGTCCGCAGGCATCAGCGCGGCCAGGCGGGCGATCTCCAGGGCATCGGGGTCGCTGGCATCGACGCTGGCGGCCATCTGCGGCACCGCCTGCAACACGGCCATGCGCTGCAACACGGCGCTCATGTCCTCCAGCGTAGAGGCGGCTGAGAGCCCGTGCAGGCGCAGCACCTCGGCGGTTTCGACCACGGTTTTGCCGTCGCCCAGCGCCAGCGCGTCAATCAGGCGCAGCACGTAAGAGCGGTCTACGCTGCCCAGCATCAGGCGCACACTGGGCTCTTGCAGCTGGCCGCTGCCAAAGGCAATGGCCTGGTCGGTCAGGCTGAGCGCATCGCGCATGGAGCCGCGCGCAGCCCGCGCCAGCAGGCGCAGTGCCTGGGGCTGGGCGGGTACGCCCTCGGCGGCCAGCACCCGCGTGAGGTGCTCCAACACCGTCTCGGGCGCCATGGGCCGCAGGTTGAATTGCAGGCAGCGCGAGAGCACCGTGACGGGCACTTTCTGCGGGTCGGTGGTGGCCAGCACAAACTTGAGGTATTCGGGCGGCTCCTCCAGCGTCTTGAGCATGGCGTTAAAAGCCGTGTTCGTCAGCATGTGGACTTCGTCGATCATGAAGACCTTGAAGCGCCCCTGCACCGGCTTGTACACCGCTTGCTCCAGCAGGCTTTGCACTTCATCCACGCCCCGGTTCGATGCCGCGTCCAGCTCGGTGTAATCGACAAAACGGCCACTGTCGATGTCGGTACAGGCCTGGCACACGCCGCAGGGCGTGGCGGTGATGCCGCCCTGGCCGTCCGGCCCCTGGCAGTTGAGCGACTTGGCCAGAATGCGCGACACGGTGGTCTTGCCCACGCCGCGCGTACCGGTAAACAGGTAGGCGTGGTGCAGGCGCTGCTGTGTCAGGGCATTGGTCAGGGCCTGCACGACGTGCTCCTGCCCCACCATTTCCGTGAAATTGCGGGGGCGGTACTTGCGGGCGAGCACGATGTAAGACATGGGGCGTGATTCTATGTGCGAGCGGCGCAATGGCCTGCACGATGGCTTACAATGCGCGCTGACGGGCCTCCCCGCATGGTGAAGCAGCCAACCGGGTCAGGTGGGGAACCAAGCAGCCCTAACTGTAGAGCCAGTGCCGGGGGTAAGGCTCGTCAACTTCTTCTCTCCCAAGCGTTTGCACCCCAGCCACAGCCCCTGCACCACGGGGCCACATCGGCAAGCAACGTTTGCAGCACCCCGCACGCACCGGCTACGGCGCAGGCCAAGCCCTTTTCCCGACCAGCGTTTCTGGATTGGCCTACAGTGTTCTGTACGCCGTTGATCGGTGCTGCGTTTGCTCTGGATGGCCATCCCACCATGCGCGGGCAACCAGCCCACCGGCGCTCCCAAGGAAACCCCATGCTGCTGACCGATGAAGAACTGGCCCCGCTGATGCAACGCAAGGCGCAAATCCAGGCCACTTTGCGCCAAAACGCAGGTGCTGACAGCGCTTGCGCCACCACCTCCGGCACCTGCCCCAGCTGCCAATGTGGCAGCGGCTCTGGCAGCGCCACCGCCGCCTCTGCCCCGCCCCGGCGGGCCCTGACACTGGTGCTGGGCGCCCTGGCCCTGCTGGCGCTGGGCGGGTGGGCGGTTCGCGCGGGCTGGATAGTCCTGGGCGGCTGATCCGGCCAGATCGCCTTATTTGCCGTGGCGATGCTTCTTTTTCGGGTACGCGGGCGGGGTTTGTGCACGGGGTTCAGCCCCGGCCTTGGCTTTGCCCTGCCCCAATTTGGACTCGGTGCCGCGCACCAGGCGACCAATGTTTTCCTGGTGGCGCCAGACCAGAAGCGCCGCCATCGCCCCCATGGCGGCGGCCACGCGGTGGTCGGCGTACCACAGCGGCCCGCTGGCCAGCAAATAGAAAGCAGGCGCAAACAAGGCCGCTGCCATCGACGCCAACGACACATAGCGCGAAAGAAACACCACCACCAGCCAGGCCCCCAGCGTTGCCAGGCCCAGCCAGCCACTCACGCCCACAAGCACGCCCAGCGCCGTGGCCACGCCCTTGCCGCCCTTGAAGCCGAAAAACACCGGCCAGAGGTGCCCGGCAAACGCCGCCAACCCCACCAGCGCCTGCGTGCCTTCTTCCAGACCATAGGGCGCGCCCCACCAGCGCACCAGCACCACCGGCAACCAGCCCTTGGCCGCATCCAGCAGCAGCGTCACGATGGCGGCGGCCTTGCTGCCCGAGCGCAGCACATTGGTGGCGCCCGGGTTCTTGCTGCCAAAGGTGCGCGGGTCGCTCAGGCCCATGGCGCGGCTGACCAGCACCGCAAACGACAGCGATCCCAGCAAATAAGCGGCCACAACGGCCAGGGCAGAATAAACAACGGGCACAGGCAGGTCTCCTGGGGGAATGATGGGGGAGGAAGGCAGCGCAGAACGCTTGCAGGGCGGTGCAAGACAGCCGCCCCGGCCCGGCCCCAAATACAAGGACGGCGGGCAGCGGCATTCTGCCAGCGCCACCGGGCGGCGGCCGCCAAAAGTCAGCGCCGTGTCAGGCGAGCGGGGGCCGATTCAGGGCGACTCGGTCAGCGCGCACTGCACGGGCCGCGCGCCCAGCAGTTGCACACACGCCTGCGGGTCGATTTGCACCAGAAAGCCCCGGCGCCCGCCGTTGATGGCGATGCGCGGCAGTTGCAGGATGCTTTCTTCGATATACACCGGCATCTCGCGGCGCGTGCCAAACGGCGAGGTGCCGCCCACCAGATAGCCGCTGTGGCGCTGGGCCACCTCGGGCGTGCAAGGCTCCACCGACTTGGCGCCAATCTGGCGCGCGAGGTTTTTGGTCGATACCTTGCAGTCGCCGTGCATGAGCACGATGAGCGGGCGGGCGTCCTGGTCTTGCATCACCAGCGTTTTGACCACCTGGTGCTCGTCAAAACCCAGCTGGCGCGCCGACTCTGCCGTGCCGCCATGCTCCACGTAGTCATAGGGGTGGCCGGTAAACGGCACCTGGTGCGCCTTGAGCAGCTGTGTGGCGGGGGTTTCGCTCACATGCTCGGTCTTGCGGTCTTTTTTGGCCATGGTGTCCAGACAATGCGGGGGTTTTTGCAACCATTTCAACAATCAAAATGATAGCTGCTCGCGCTTACTGTGCGGGCGCTACAAGCCGATTTGACCACAATCACCGACCACGCCACGTCCACGCCCAAGGCCAGGGCGCGCTGTAGTGCCGCCCCATGCAGCGCACGGTGCGCCGTGCCGTAGCCGTAGCCGTAGCCGTAGCCGTAGCCGACGGTGCATCAAATCGCCGGGTCGCCCAGCTCCCAGCGGATGGCGTCGATCTGCGCCAGCAGCTCGGGCGACAAGGTGGTGCCCCAGGCGTCCAGATCGTCGTCCAGCTGCGCCAGCGAGGTCACGCCGATGATGGTGCTGGCCACCTGCCATTTGGTGTAGCAAAACGCCAGCGCCAGTTGCGCGGGCGTCAGGCCATGCGCGCGCGCCAGTGCGTTGTAGCGGCGCGCGGCGGCCAGCGCCTCGGGGCGGCCCCAGCGCTGCTGGCGCACCGAGGCATAGCTGGCAATGCGCGCGCCCTGCGGAGCGTCGGGGCCGTCGATGCCGCTGGCGTCGTATTTGCCGGTAAGCAGCCCAAAGCCCAGCGGCGAATAGGCCAGCAGCGACACGCCCAGGCGGTGGCAGCTCTCGTCCAGCGCGTTCTCATAGCTGCGGTTGATGAGGCAATACGGGTTTTGCACCGTGGCCACGCGCGGCAGGCCGTGCTGTTCGGCCAGGCGCACAAACTCGTGGACGCCGTAGGGCGTCTCGTTCGACAAGCCAATGTGGCGCACCTTGCCCGCTTTGACCAGCCCCGCCAGCGCCTGCAATTGTTCGTGGATGGGCGTTTGCGTGGTTTCTTTGGCCGGGTCGTAGTACTTGGTGCCAAAGGCCGGCACATGGCGCTCGGGCCAGTGGATCTGGTAAAGGTCGATGACGTCGGTTTGCAGGCGGCGCAGGCTCCCCTCGCACGAGGCCACGATGTCGGCAGCGGTCATTCCCGCGCCCTGCCGAATCCAGGGCATGCCGCGCGAGGGGCCAGCCACCTTGGTCGCCAGCACCAGCTTCTGGCGCGCGCCCGGGTTCTTGGCAAACCAGCGGCCAATGATGGTTTCGGTGGCGCCGCAGGTGTCGGCGCGGGCGGGCACGGCGTACATCTCGGCGGTGTCGATGAAGTTGACGCCGCGCTCCAGCGAGCGGCTGAGGATGGCGTGGGCATCGGCCTCAGCGACCTGCTCGCCAAAGGTCATGGTGCCCAGGCAGATGGGGGTAACGTGCAGGTCGCTGTGACCGAGGGGGATGGTTTTCATGGCGGACGCTCTCCGGGGTAACAAGAATGTAAAAGGCAGTGGCGGGCCAGTTTACGGGGGGCTTTGGATGGCTACGGGCATAAGCATCCACCCTGCGCACCACCGATGTCCCAGCGTTGACTGACGCCCCCGGCGCAGCACCGGAATAATGTGCGCATGTACCAAACCCAACGCCCCTCTCGCTCTGAATTTGTCACCATCCGCACCCTGCAATACCACGTCCGGCGCTGGGGCGACGCCAGCGCCAGCCCCACTGGCGCGCCGCTGGTGCTGGCCCATGGCTGGATGGACGTGGGCGCCTCGTACCAGTTCGTCGTCGATGCGCTGAGTGAGGCGTTTTTCCAGGGCCGCCAGATCATTGCCCCCGACTGGCGCGGCTTTGGCCTCACGGCGCCGCCCACCCCCGCCGACCACTACCACTTTGCCGACTACCTGGCCGACCTGGACCAGCTGCTCGACCACTACGCCCCCGGCCAGGCCGTGGATCTGGTCGGCCACAGCATGGGCGGCAACATTGCCATGCTGTATGCGGGCGTGCGCCCACAGCGCATCCGCCGCCTGGTCAACCTGGAAGGCTTTGGCATGCCCGCCAGCCAGCCCAGCCAGGCGGCTGCGCGCTATGCGCAGTGGATGGACGACCTGCGCCGCCTGGAGCGTGGCGAGATCACCCTCAAGGGCTACGACAGCGCCGACGGCGTGGCCCGGCGCCTGATGAAAACCAACCCGCGCCTGTCACCCGACAAGGCGCAGTGGCTGGCGCAGCACTGGGCGCGCCCCGACGCCCAGGGGCAGTGGCACATTCTGGGCGACGCGGCGCACAAAATCGTCAGCGCGCAGCTCTACCGCGTGGACGAGACCCTGGCCATCCACAGCGCCATTGCCGCTCCCACCCTGGCCGTGCAGGCCAGCGACGACAGCATGGGCCAGTGGTGGAAAGGCCGCTACACGCTGGCCGAATTCCACGAGCGCCTGAAAGTGGTGCCCGACTGCCGCACCGCTGTCGTGCAGGACGCAGGCCACATGCTGCACCACGACCAGCCCCAGGCCGTGGCCGCGCTGATAGAGCATTTTTTATGGGATAAAAAGCATTAAACCCTTGCGCAGCAAGCGCAAGCAGCTATTTATTTAATAGCACAACCGCATTCACACCATCAGAATCCCTGCCCCGGCAGCACGCCGCGCAGACGCTGCTACAGCAAAGGCCCGTCCTGCACCCCCAGCACGGAGGCTGGCAGCGCCGAGTCGGCAGGAAAAAAGCGAAATAGCTTGCAGAGGTGGGCGCGCAATGGCAGGACACGCGCCCGCACATCCCTGAAATTGGTGATTCACGATGGCAGGGGCGCAAATTACCCAATTTCAGGGATGTTGCAAACAAACACGTCCACTTACGATCAGTGGACAAGCACTCGACTGCCATCAAAACCAACCGTCAGCCCCTTCAGAGCAAGCAAGGGCAATCGCACATTGCTATTAAAAATGAAGCAATCGACGTCCATCCCTGTTCATGCCCCACAGGCTGCCTGACTACCAAAAGAAAAAAACGCGCATGCTCACTTCCCCCCATTTGCCAAACACGCCGATTGCGCTGCGCCATCCTTCAGGGCTTGGCCACGCTGCCAAATCGGTCGCGGCCTCCAGCCCGGGTGCCGCAGGCTTTGGCGGCAGCAGTGTCGCCAGCATCGTGGCCAGGCACGTCCCGAGCCTGGCCATACCCTTGGGGATCATCGTGGAGCACCTTTCCCCCCAGATTGGCACATGGCAGGTTTCGATTGACGAGGGGGCCAGCTGGCACACCATCCGCACCGACCTCATCAACCGACCAGGCAACACGGGGCTGGCCCTGGAAGGCACGGCACGACTGCGCGTTCTTCCGTTGACTGCCAGCGCACGCCATCCAGCGCGCGTGGTGCTGCACGCTGCACAACGCGCACCGGGCCAATCGAATGGCTGCTACCAGAACTATCCTCCCGATGACCGCTGCGAGGCCGCCCGGAGCATCACTCTGGTGCTGAGTCTGGATGCCATCAACGGCCGCCCACCCGCCGTGCCAACCACGCGCCCACGCAACAAGCGGGCCACCGCAGCACAGCGCTCATCGGTATAGGCGCCCCATCGGCGACGAGGTGTTATGGCCTGCCAGGGACGCAACCAGCCGCCAGCGCTTGCACTGCCCTTGCGCTTGACCGCCAACACCTGCCCACGCCCCTTTTTTCATCGAACTTCAATGCCAACGTTCCTGCGGACTTCGATGGCCACGCCCTTCGGCCTGGCTGCGTTGGCGCTGGTCTACACAGCAGCGCGTGCCGACTGAGTGGCATTATTTTTGACGTTACCTAGCGCACCCCCAGCGCCTGTAACGTGCTTTGCGTCCCGTGAGAAAATCCCCGGTTATTTCACCCATTACCCAGGACACCACCATGGACGCAGAACAAATCAACCACATCGGCAACACCCTCACCGACCTGGCCCAGCGCACGCAAGAGTTACGGGGGTATCTTTGACTACGATGCCAAATTTGAACGCCTGCGCACGGTAAACGCCTCGCTCGAAGACCCCACCGTCTGGAACGACCCCAAAAAGGCCCAAGAGCTGGGCAAGGAAAAGAAGGCACTCGACGGCGTGGTGCTCACGCTGGAGCGCCTCACCCGCGAGCTGGCCGACAACGCCGAGCTCTACGAGATGAGCAAGGAAGAAGGCGATGAAGCGGGCCTGGCCACCATAGCCCAGGAAGCGGCCAAGCTGCGGCCCGAGATCGAAGAACTCGAATTTCGGCGCATGTTCCGCAACGAGGCCGACCCGCTCAACTGCTTTGTCGATATCCAGGCCGGAGCCGGTGGCACCGAAGCCTGCGACTGGGCCAGCATGCTGCTGCGCCAGTACCTCAAGTACGCCGAGCGCAAGGGCTTCAAAACCCGCGTGGACGATGAAACCCCCGGCGACGTGGCGGGCATCAAAGGCGCCACCATCCACATCGAGGGCGAATACGCCTTTGGCCTGCTGCGCACCGAGACCGGCGTGCACCGCCTGGTGCGCAAGAGCCCGTTCGACAGCTCGGGTGGGCGCCACACCTCGTTTGCGTCGGTGTTCGTGTACCCTGAGATCGATGACTCGATCGAGATCAACATCAACCCCTCAGACGTGCGCACCGACACCTACCGCGCCAGCGGCGCCGGCGGCCAGCACATCAACAAGACCGACTCGGCCGTGCGCCTGACGCACATCCCCACCGGCATCGTGGTGCAGTGCCAAGACGGGCGCAGCCAGCACGGCAACCGTGACATCGCCTGGCAACGGTTGCGCTCCAAGCTCTACGACTTCGAGATGCGCAAGCGCCAGGAAGAGCAGCAAAAACTCGAAGACACCAAGACCGATGTGGGCTGGGGCCACCAGATCCGCTCTTACGTGCTGGACAACAGCCGCATCAAGGACTTGCGCACCAACGTTGAAATCTCGGCCACGCAAAAAGTGCTGGACGGCGATCTCGACGCTTTCATCGAAGCCTCGCTCAAACAGGGCATTTAAGGAGAACCATGTTGCGTGAAGGAAAAGCCACTGCGGTACACCGCAGCGACTACCAGGCACCTGCCTGGTGGATTGACACCGTCGAGCTGGCGTTCGACCTGGACCCGGCCAAAACCCGGGTACTCAACAAGATGCGCCTGCGCCGCAACAGCGCTGTGCCCGCACAGCCGCTGCGCCTGGACGGTGAGGAGCTGAACCTCTCGCGCGTACTGGTCAACGGCGCGGGCACCTCGTTCAAGATGGAAGGCAGCCAGCTGGTGCTGGAGAACCTTCCTGAAGGCGAGGAGGCCTTCGACCTGGAGATTTTCACCACCTGCGCCCCCGACAAGAATACCCAGCTCATGGGCTTGTACGTGAGCCAGGGCACGTTTTTTACGCAGTGCGAAGCCGAGGGCTTCCGGCGCATCACCTACTTTCTCGACCGGCCCGACGTGATGGCCAGCTACACCGTGGTGCTGCGCGCGGACAAGGCCCAGTTTCCGGTGCTGCTGTCCAACGGCAACCTGGTCGAGCAAGGCGACCTGGACGGCGGGCGCCACTTTGCCAAGTGGCACGACCCGCACAAAAAGCCCAGCTATTTGTTCGCCCTGGTGGCGGGCAAGCTGGTGGCGCGCCAGCAGCGCATCACCAGCCGCGCAGGCACCGATCACTTGCTGGAGGTGTACGTGCGCCCCGGTGACCTGGGCAAGACCGAACACGCCATGCGCTCGCTCATGGCCAGCGTGGCCTGGGACGAGGCGCGCTTTGGCCTGCCGCTCGACCTGGAACGCTTCATGATCGTCGCCACGAGCGACTTCAACATGGGCGCCATGGAAAACAAGGGCCTGAACATCTTCAACACGAAGTACGTTTTGGCCAGCGAAGCCACCGCCACCGATGTGGACTTTGCCAATATCGAATCGGTGGTCGGCCACGAGTATTTCCACAACTGGACGGGCAACCGCGTCACCTGCCGCGACTGGTTCCAGCTCTCTCTCAAAGAGGGGCTGACGGTGTTTCGCGACCAGGAATTTTCCATGGATCTGGCGGGCAGCCCGTCGGCGCGCGCCGTCAAGCGCATCGAGGATGTGCGCGTGCTGCGCACCGCGCAGTTCCCCGAGGACGCCGGCCCCATGGCGCACCCGGTGCGGCCCGACAGCTACGTCGAGATCAACAACTTCTACACCGTCACCATCTACGAAAAAGGGGCCGAGGTCGTGCGCATGATGCACAACCTGGTGGGCCGCGACGGCTTTGCGCGCGGCATGAAGCTCTACTTCGAGCGCCACGACGGCCAGGCCGTGACCTGCGACGATTTCGCAGGCGCAATAGCCGATGCCAACCCGGACAGCGATCTGGCGCGCCTGCTGCCCCAGTTCAAGCACTGGTACAGCCAAGCGGGCACGCCGCGCGTGCGCGCCACCGGCCAGTACGACGCGGCTGCGCGCACCTACACGCTCACGCTGGCGCAAAGCTGCGCACCCACACCGGGCCAAGCAACCAAAGAGCCCTTCGTTATCCCAGTGGAGCTGGGCTTGCTGGCGCAAGACGGCAGCGCCCTGCCCCTGCAATGGCCGGGTGAAGATGCACCGGGCGCGACCAGTCGCACCGTGGTGCTGTCCGAGTCCAGTGTGCAGCTGACTTTTGTCAATGTGGACGAGGCCCCCGTGCCCTCGCTGCTGCGCGGCTTCAGCGCCCCCGTGGTACTGGACGTGGACTACACCGACGCCGAGCTGCTCACCCTGCTGGCCCACGACAGCGACGCCTTCAACCGCTGGGAAGCGGGCCAGCGCCTGGCCCTGCGTATCGCTATCAATACGATAGCTGATAGCGCAATCCAGACGGGCGCTACAGGCCAAATTGACCAACAAATCCTGCCCGACAGCTTTGTGCAGGCCATGCGCGCCGTGCTGCGCCACCCGCAGCTCGACGCCGCGTTCAAAGAGCTGGCGCTGGCCCTGCCCTCGGAGACCTACATCGCCGAGCAGCTGGAAGTGGTTGATCCGCAGCGCATCCACGCCGTGCGCGAGGCCATGCGCCTGCAACTGGCCACCGCGCTGCAGGCCGACTGGCAGTGGGCCTACGAGCAGCACCAGCACAGCGGCGCCTACCGGCCCGATGCCGCCTCAGCGGGCCGCCGCGCGCTGGCCGGTATGGCGCTGCACATGCTGTGCCTGGCCGCACAGCACACGGGCGACGCCGTCTGGCCCGGCAAGGCACTGCAACGCTTCAAGGATGCGGGCAACATGACCGACCGCTTCAACGCCCTCAACGCACTGGTCGGCAGCGGCCACGCGCTGGCAGCACCGGCGCTGGCGCGCTTTCATGCGCAGTTCAAGGAGGAGCCGCTGGTGCTGGACAAATGGTTTGCCCTGCAAGCCGGGGCCTGCGACCGTGGCGGCCAAGTGCTAGCGCAGGTCAAACAGCTGATGAACCACCCCGACTTCAGCCTGAAAAACCCCAACCGCGCCCGCAGCGTGATCTTCAGCTACTGCAACGCCAACCCCGGCGCCTTCCACCGGGCCGATGCGGCAGGCTACGTTTTCTGGAGCGAGCGCGTCATTGAGCTCGACGCCATCAACCCGCAAGTGGCTGCCCGCCTGGCGCGCGCGCTGGACCGCTGGAAAAAACTGGCCGAACCCTGGCGCAGCGGTGCCCGCGAAGCCATCGCGCGCGTGGCTGCCCGCCCCGACTTGAGCAACGACGTGCGCGAGGTCGTCACCCGCGCACTGGCCGACGAATAAGGAGAAAACCATGGCAAAACGAATCAGCCTGACCCGCTACCTGGTCGAACAACAGCGCGTGGATGGCCTCATCCCCTCGCAACTGCGCCTGCTGCTGGAAGTGGTGGCCCGGGCCTGCAAAAGCATCAGCCAGGCCGTCAACAAAGGTGCGCTGGGCGGCGTGCTGGGCAGCGCCGACAGTGAAAACGTGCAGGGCGAAGTGCAGAAAAAGCTCGACATCATCGCCAACGAGGTGCTGATCGAAGCCAACGAATGGGGCGGCCACCTGGCCGCCATGGCCAGCGAGGAAATGGACGGCATCTACGTCGTGCCCAACCGCTACCCGCAGGGCGAATACCTGCTGCTGTTCGATCCCCTGGACGGCTCCAGCAACATCGACGTGAACGTGAGCATCGGCACCATCTTCAGCGTGCTGAAGAAACCCGAAGGCGACCGGGGCGTGGAAGAAAAAGACTTCCTGCAAGCCGGTGGCCAGCAGGTGGCAGCAGGCTACTGCGTCTATGGCCCGCAGACCACGCTGGTGCTGACGGTGGGCGACGGCGTGGCCATGTTCACCCTGGATCGCGAGCAAGGCTCCTTCGTGCTGACACAAGAGAACGTGCGCATCCCCGAGGACACGAAAGAGTTCGCCATCAACATGAGCAACATGCGCCACTGGGACGAGCCGGTGCGCCGCTACATCGACGAGTGCCTGCAAGGCAAGGAAGGCCCGCGCGGCAAGGACTTCAACATGCGCTGGATTGCCAGCATGGTGGCCGACGTACACCGCATCATGACGCGCGGCGGCGTGTTCATGTACCCCTGGGACAAGCGCGAACCGAACAAACCCGGCAAGCTGCGGCTGATGTACGAGGCCAACCCCATGGGCTGGCTGGTAGAACAGGCCGGGGGCGCCGCCACCAATGGCCGCCAGCGCATTCTGGATATCCAGCCCACCCAGTTGCATGAGCGCGTGAGCGTCATCCTGGGCTCCAAGAACGAGGTCGAGCGCGTGACAGGCTACCATTCGACGGTATAATCGCAGGCTTACGCCGGTGTAGCTCAGTCGGTAGAGCAGCTCATTCGTAATGAGAAGGTCGGGTGTTCGATTCATCTCTCCGGCACCAATACAGCAAAGGAAACCCCGCTATCTTTTTGGTAGCGGGGTTTTTGCTTTT
>NZ_JAQUAL010000218.1:0-3602 GCF_028687295.1 Simplicispira sp. | reverse complement strand
GCATCGAAGAAAAAATGGGCCTGCACGGCAGCCCCACCTGCGTGATGCGCTTTGACGACGCCACCGGCTGGCTGGTGGGCGAGCCGCACAAGGGCCTGGCCGCCATGTTCGTGATGATGAACGCCGCACGCCTGCATGTGGGCCTGCAAGGCATTGGCCTGCTGGAGGCGGCCTGGCAAAAGGCCAGCGCTTACGCCCAGGAGCGCCGCCAGATGCGCGCGCCCGGCGCCAAGGACACCAGCCTCATTCAAGATCACCCCGCCATCCGCCGCATCCTGCACACGCAGCGCGCCTGGATCGACGGTGGCCGCGTGCTGGCCTACCACACCGCCCTGCAACTGGACGTGGCCAAGCACCACCCCGATGCCAGCGAGCGTGCCAGCGCCCAGCGCTGGTGCGCACTGGTCACGCCCGTGCTCAAGGCCGCGCTCACCGACCAGGGCTTCCACGGCGCCAGCGCCTGCCTGCAAGTGTTTGGCGGCCATGGCTACGTGCGTGAGTGGGGCGTGGAACAAATCGTGCGCGATGCCCGCGTGGCCATGATTTACGAGGGCACCAACGAAATTCAGGCCATCGACCTGCTGGTGCGCAAGGTGCTGGCCGATGGCGGTCAGGGCCTGAGCGCGCTGCTGGGCACGCTGCCCGGCGCCGCCCCCAGCGCTGCGGCCAGCGCACGCCGCCATGCGCTGGTGGAGATCACGCACACCCTGGCGATTGCCGCGCAGTCTGACGCCGAACTGCCCTACTGGGTGGCCGACGACTACCTGCGCGCCGTGGCTCTGCTGCTGCTGGAATGGGCCTGGGGCCAGATCAGCGCGCACAGCCACGGTGAACGCTGGAGCGCCCCCGCCCAGGCGTTTGCCCAGTGGGTGCTGCCGGAGTTCGAGATGCGTGTGGCCATCCTGCGCCAGCGCATTGGGCAGGTGCTGGAGTTCAAGCCCAATTAGGCTTTGGCGCCCGTCTGGTGGGCGCTGGCAGCTATCAATTTTGATATTGGGGGCAGATTCTGACGCATTGCTTTTGCTGTTGCCGAGGGCGGGAGCTTGGCTGAGGCTGGCTCTTTGCTGAGGGCGGGAGCCGGGTCTCGCCCCGGCGGGCGAGGTACTTTTCTTTGCTTCGCCAAAGAAAAGTACCCAAAAGAAAAGCGACCCCACGACTGCGACCCCAGCGCGCAGCGCTGGGGTACACCTGCGCCGGGGCACTTGCGGGGTGCGCCGTGGAACTCACTGCGCGCCTGCGGCGCTGCGCTCGGACAACCACGGCGAGTCAGTCCACGCTGCGGGTGTGTCCTGCGGCACACCCGCCACCCCGCAAGCACCCCGGCGCAGGCGCAGCCACAGGGGATTGAAGCGCCCCAGAACATCCATACGGGCCATTGCTGCGCTCGGCCTGGATGGCACAGGCGCTGCGCGCCGTGTGGGATGTGGGATGTGGCGTGTACCGTTTGCCGTTTGCCGCGCGGATGTTTGGCCGAGCGCAGCAATGGCCCGGGTGGATGTTTGGCTGTTCTGGCCCCCAGCATCCCTTCTGGGCGTGCCGAGAAGCGCAGCGCCGGGCGGATCAGGGCCGCGCGCTGTTTGAGCCGAAGGCGAGTTTGCGCGGCCCCCGCACGGCGTGAGCATCGCAGGTTGCCCCGCTGCGCAGCAGCGGGGTCACGCACAGCAGGGTCGCCTTTTCTTTGCTTACTTTCTTTTGGCGAAGCAAAAGAAAGTGAGGCGCCCGCCGGGGCGAGACCCGGCCCCCGCCCTCAGCAAAGACCAAAACGCCAAGAGCCAAGACCCCAACCCCAAGAGCCCCCCAGCAAAAGCCAGACAACCCCCAATAGAGATTCAAGCCCAATTGGCCTCTAGCGCCCATCCAGTGGGCGCAAGAGGCTATTGATTCAGGAGCATTTCCGCCTCCGCCAGGCCCGGCGGTGAAAGCCCCTCAGAACGGCAGCCCGACGTAGTTCTCTGCCAGCGAGCGCTGCGCGGCCTCGGACGAGAACAGGTAGGCCAGGTCTGTCTCTTGCAGCTTCTGGTCGTAGGCGATCGAGTCGGGGAAGGTGTGCAGCATGGTCGTCATCCACCACGAGAAGCGCTGCGCCTTCCACACCCGCGCCAGTGCTTTTTCGGAATACTGGTCCAGCCCCGTGCTGTCGCCGTTTTGGTAGTGCGCCAGCATGGCGTGGTACAGGTAATAAATGTCCGAGGCGGCGCTGTTGAGGCCGCGCGCGCCGGTGGGCGGCACGATGTGGGCGGCGTCCCCGGCCAGGAACAGGTTGCCGTAGCGCATGGGCTCGGCCACAAACGAGCGCAGCGGGGCGATGGACTTTTCAATCGATGCGCCCGTCACCAGCTGCGCGGCCACGTCAGCGGGCAGGCGGCGCTTGAGTTCGGCCCAGAAGGCGTCGTCCGACCAGTCTTCCACGCTGTCGGTCAGCGGCACCTGGATGTAATAGCGCGACAGCACCTGCGAGCGCAGCGAGCACAGCGCAAAGCCACGCTCGTGCTTGGCGTAAATCAGCTCGGGCGATACCGGCTTGGTGCGCGAGAGCACGCCCAGCCAGCCAAACGGGTACACCTTCTCGTACTCTTTGAGCACATCACGCGGAATGGACTTGCGGCTCACACCATGGAAGCCGTCGGCACCGATGACGAAGTCGCAGTCGATGCGCACCACCTCGTCGCCGCTGCGGTAGGTGACGTAGGGTGTGGCGCTTTTGAGGTCGTGCGGCTGCACGTCTTCGGCGTTGTGGATGACCACGCCATTCATGCGGTCGCGCGCTGCGTACAGGTCGCGCGTCAACTCGGTCTGGCCATAGACGACCACCGAGCTGCCACCGCTGTACTTGTGCAAATCGACCCGGCTCACCTGGCCGCCATGGGCGATCAGGAAGCCGTCGTGGATCTCGCCTTCCTTGTCCATGCGCTCGCCGCACTGGGCCTCGCGCATCAGCTCGGCAAAGCCGTGCTCCAGCACGCCAGCGCGGATGCGGCCCAGCACATATTCGCGGCTTTGGCGCTCCAGCACCACGGTATCAATGCCTTTGAGGTGCAGCAGTTGCGACAGCATCAGGCCCGAGGGGCCGCCGCCGATGATGCAGACTTGGGTTTTCATGGAATGTCTCCTGTTTCTGGTGGTTCATGACAGCGGTCAAGCTGTGGGGCTGAACGATACGTGGCAAAGTGGCGCCATTGAATGGCCGGAACCCTCCAGAACATGCACTTTTCGAACATGGAAACCATCCAGTCGTACAGCCTGTTTGGCGAGTCGCAGCACCTGCCCGATGTGCTGCACTGCGAGACGATTGCCGAGCGCTCGGTGCTGCACGACTGGGAGCTGGCGCCGCACCGCCACACCCGGCTGCACCAGGTGCTGTTGCTGGTGTCGGGCGGCGGCGTCGCGCACCTCGATGGCGAGCAGCACGCGCTGTTTCCGGGCGCGCTCATCAACGTGCCGCCGGGCCATGTCCACGCCTTTCGCTTCACGCAGGACACGCAGGGCTGGGTGACCACCCTGGCCGATGAGCTGATGGACGAAATTTTTGTGCGCGTGGGCGATGTGCGCCGCGACCTGGCGCGCCCCGCCGTGGCCCCGGCCCCGGCGCAGACCCGCGAGGT
>NZ_JAQUAL010000076.1:0-15094 GCF_028687295.1 Simplicispira sp. | reverse complement strand
CAAACGGCACCTCTACCGGCACGCCCGCTGCCTGGGCAGCTTGTTCCACACCCACCACCCCGGCCAGCACGATCACATCGGCCAGCGACGCCTTGCCCGACGCCTTTTGAATCGCCTGCAACCGGGGCAGCACGGCCACGGCAGCCGCGTTCACGGCCCAGTCTTTTTGTGGCGCCAGCGCCAGGCGCGCACCGTTGGCACCGCCGCGCTTGTCACCACCCCGGAACGTGGAGGCCGAGGCCCAAGCCACCGACACCAGCTCGCTGACCGACAGGCCCGAGGCCGCAATCTGCGCTTTCAAATCGGCAATGTCCGCCGCCGTGGGCTGGTGCTGCGGCGTGGGCAGCGGGTCTTGCCAGATCAGCTCTTCTTTGGGCACTTCAGGGCCCAGGTAGCGCGCCTTGGGGCCCATGTCGCGGTGGGTGAGCTTGAACCAGGCGCGGGCAAAAGCCTCGTTGAACGCCTGTGGGTCGTTCAGGAAGCGGCGCGAAATCTTCTCGAACTCGGGGTCAAAGCGCAGCGTCAGGTCAGTGACCAGCATGGTGGGCTTGCGCTTTTTGGCGGGATCGAAGGGGTCGGGGATGTTCTCGGGCGCGTCTTGGGCCTCGAACTGTATGGCCCCGGCGGGGCTGCGCGTCTGCACCCATTCGTACTTGAACAGGTTTTCAAAGAACTGGTTGCTCCACTGCGTGGGCGTTTGCGTCCACACCACCTCCAGGCCCGAGGTGATGGCGTCAGGGCCGCTGCCGCTGCCATAGCTGTTGGCCCAGCCCAGCCCCATTTGCTCGATGGAGGCGGCCTCGGGGGCGGCGCCCACGTGGCTGGCGGCGCTGGCGCCATGGGTTTTGCCCAGCGTGTGGCCCCCGGCAATCAGCGCCACGGTCTCTTCATCGTCCATGGACATGTTGCCAAAGGTGGCACGGATGGCCGCTGCCGCCGAGAGTGGGTCGCCGCTGGCATTGGGGCCTTCAGGGTTGACGTAGATCAGGCCCATCTCGGTGGCGGCCAGGGGGTTCTTGGCCAGGGCCTCAGGGTCGCGGTGGACCAGCCAGGCTTTCTCGTCGCCCCAGTTCACATCCTGGTCGGGCTCCCAGACGTCTTGGCGGCCCGCAGCAAAGCCAAAGGTGCGAAAGCCGGCGTTTTCCAGGGCCACGTTGCCCGCCAGGATGATGAGGTCGGCCCAGGAGATTTTTTGCCCGTACTTTTGCTTGATGGGCCAGAGCAGGCGGCGCGCCTTGTCCAGGCTCACGTTGTCGGGCCAGCTGTTGAGCGGCGCAAAACGCTGCTGGCCCCGCCCGGCGCCGCCCCGGCCATCGACCGCGCGGTAGGTGCCCGCGCTGTGCCAGGCCATGCGGATGAACAAACCGGCATAGCTGCCCCAGTCGGCAGGCCACCAGTCTTGCGAATCGGTCAGCAGCGCTTTCAGATCGCCTTTGAGCGCGGCGTAATCGAGCTTTTTGAACTCTGCGGCATAGTCAAACTGCTCGCCCAAAGGGTTGGAACGCCCGGAGTGCTGGTTCAACAAATCCACGCGCAACTGGTTTGGCCACCAATCACGGCTGGTGGTGCTGTTGCTGGCACCGGCGGCGTGGAATGGGCATTTGGATTCATGGGTCATGGGGCGCTCCTTGAGTGGATGATGGCAAGCCCCATGATAGTGAGGCGTGCCAAAAACAGGCATTTGATTTGTACAAAGCGCGCCATAGTTTTTTTGATGACACCAACCCAGGAGACCCGTGTGAGCCGCTACCCTTTTCCCGACCTGAACACCCTGCCCGAAGACATCCGCGAGCGCATTTTGCAAGTGCAGGAAAAGGCCGGATTCATTCCCAATGTGTTTCTGGCCTTTGCCCGCCGCCCGGCGGAGTGGCGTGCCTTTTTTGCCTACCACGACGCCCTGATGGAGCCCGAAAGCGCAGGCCGCACCAGCAGCCTGACCAAAGGCGAGCGCGAGATGATCGTCACCACCACCAGCGCGGCCAACCAGTGCCTGTACTGTGTGGTGGCGCACGGCGCCATCTTGCGCATTTACGAAAAAAAACCTTTTGTGGCCGACCAGGTGGCCGTCAACCACCGCAAGGCCGACATCACCGCACGCCAGCGCGCCATGCTGGACTTTGCGATGAGGGTATGCCAGCGCGCCCAGGAGGTGGAAGACGCCGATTTCGAGGCCCTGCACGCCCACGGCTTTGACGATGAGGACATCTGGGACATTGCGGCCATTACGGCGTTCTTTGGCCTGTCCAACCGCATGGCCAGCTTTGCCGGCATGCAGCCCAACCCCGAGTTCTACCTGATGGGGCGCGTGCCACGGCAAAAATAATGCTACTTTTTTAGTAGCTGCTTGCGCTTACCACGCAAGGACTGGAGCCACTTTTGGTACTAAATCCAGATAGCGATCAAGCCGCCACCAGCGCCCGCAGCCAGTCGGGCAAGGTGACGGCTTTTTGCTGTGCGTAATTGACCCAGATGGCCGTGGCACCGCCCGCGGCGCACACCACGCCGGGCTGGCCCACGCGCTCCATGGTGCTCCAGGTCTCAAAGGTGGTGCGGCCAGGGTCGCTCACGTAGAACTTGAGCAGCACCTCATCGGGATAGGCCAGCTGCTGGTAAAAATTGCAGAACGCATTGACGATCACCATGCCCTCACCGCTGGGGTCAAGGCTGCTGCCCACCTGGCGCACCCACTCCACGCGCGCCATTTCCAGGTAGCGGAAGTACACCGTGTTGTTGACATGGCCTAGCGCGTCCATATCGCCCCAGCGCACCGGAAAACGCATTTCATGCACCAGCTTTTTGGCCTCGGGAATCTCAAATTTCATGGCAGTCGTCGTGTGGTTTTCGTGTGGGTTAAATGGCAAAACCATCATCGGCGGCAATCACCGCACCGTTGATGAAGTGGCTCTGGTCGCTGGCCAGCATCACGATCAGCGCATCCAGGTCTTGGGGCTGGCCCACGCGCTTGCGCGGCAGCAGGTTGATCAGTTTTTGCCCCTGTTCGGTTTGCCAGTGGCGGTGGTTGATTTCGGTATCGATGTAGCCGGGGCATATCGCGTTGACATTGATGCCAAAGCGGCCCCACTCCAGCGCCATGGCGCGCGTCATCTGGATGACAGCGGCCTTGCTCATGCAATAGGCGCCAATCTGCGGCAGCACCTTGAGCCCGGCCATGGACGCGATGTTGATGATGCGCCCGCCCGTGAAGCTGCCCGGCGCCTGGCCCGTGGCGCGCGCCAGCATGCGCTTGCCCACCTCCTGTGCGACAAAAAAAGCGCCTTTGACGTTGGCATCGAAGATGTAATCAAAGTCTTCGGGCGTGACCTCTTGCAGGCGCTGCGTGGTGGACACGCCCGAGTTGTTGACCAGGATGTCGATGGAGCCCATCTCGGTTTCGGCGTGCGCCACGGCGGCCTTGATGGAGTCGTGGTCGGTCACGTCCAGCTCCACCACATGGGCGTCGCCGCCCTCGCCTTCAATCTGCGCGCGCAGCGCCTTGAGCTTTTCCAGGCGGCGGCTGGCCAGCACCACACCCGCACCGGCCTTGGCCAGGGTGCGCGCAAACTGCGCCCCCAAACCGCTGGAGGCGCCGGTCACCAGGGCAACGCGGCCAGACAAGTCGATGCTGTATGCCATAGGGGGCTTCCTCTTGATGCAGATGAATAAGTCGCCCGATTGTTGCCCTGCCGGTGCATACAATCGGTCGCGTGCAAGACAGCCGTAAGGTTGCCTGTTATTACAAAATTCCCGATTATCAAACTCAAACGCCCGACGATACAGCCATGACAAACGAAGAAATCCTTGCCCAATTCGGCCCCCGCGAAGCCATGGAATACGACGTGGTGGTGGTCGGCGGTGGCCCCGGTGGGCTGGCCACTGCCATCCGCATCAAGCAGCTGTCTGCCGAAAAAGGCCAGGACGTGTCCGTGGTGGTGCTGGAAAAAGGCTCCGAGCCGGGCGCGCACATCCTCTCGGGCGCCATCATGGACCCCCAGGCGCTGACCGAGCTGTTTCCGGACTGGAAAGAGCGCGGCGCCCCGCTCAACCAGCCCGTCACCGATGACGCCTACATCTTCCTGAGCGAAACCTCCGGCACCCGCGTGCCCAACCCGCTCTTGCCACCGTTTGCCCACAACCATGGCAACTACATCGTCAGCCTGGGCGCCGTCACCAAGTGGCTGGGCGAGCAGGCCGAAGCGCTGGGCGTGGAAATTTTCCCCGGCTTCACCGCCGCCGAAGTGCTCTACAACGAAGACGGCAGCGTCAAGGGCGTGGCCACCGGCAACATGGGTCTGGGCAAAGACGGCGAACCCACCGACAACTTCCAGCTGGGCATGGAGCTGCTGGGCAAATACACCGTGTTTGCCGAAGGCGCACGCGGCCACCTGGGCAAACAGCTCATCGCCCGCTACCAGCTCGACGCCGGGCGCGACCCGCAAAGCTTTGGCATCGGCATCAAAGAGCTGTGGGAAATCGACCCCGCACGCCACCAGCCCGGCTTTGTCATGCACACCGCTGGTTGGCCCATGGAAAACGACACCTACGGCGGCGCCTTCCTCTACCACCTGGAGGGCAACAAGGTGGCCATGGGCTTTGTCACCGGCCTGGGCTACAGCAACCCCTACCTGAGCCCGTTTGAAGAATTCCAGCGCTGGAAAACCCACCCCCGCGTTCGCTACTACCTCGAAAACGACGCGGGCGAAGTCACGGCCAAGCGCCTGTCGTATGGCGCGCGCGCCATCAACGCCAGCGGCATCAACTCGCTGCCCAAGTTTGTCTTCCCTGGCGGCGCGCTGGTGGGCTGCGATGCGGGCTTTTTGAACGTCAGCCGCATCAAGGGCAGCCACGCTGCCATCAAGACCGGCATGCTGGCCGCCGAGGCCGCTTTTGACGCCATTGCCGCCGGACGCCAGCACGACGAGCTGGCCGCCTACCCCAAGGCCTTTGACAGCAGCTGGCTGCACACCGAGCTGAACAAAGACCGCAACTTCAAGAACTGGTTCAAGTACGGTCTGGCCGTGGGCACCGTGATGAACGGTTTTGAGCAGTTTGTGCTGCGCGGCCACATCCCCTGGACGCTGCACCGCGACAAGCCCGACCACGCCTACTTGAAGCCCGCCGCCGAATGCCAGCCCATCGAGTACCCCAAGCCCGATGGCAAGCTCACCTTTGACCGCCTCTCCAGCGTGTTCATCAGCAACACCAACCACGAAGAAAACCAGCCCGCCCACCTCACGCTCAAGGACGCCAGCGTGCCCGTGAGCATCAACCTGGCGAAATACGCTGGGCCTGAAGCCCGCTACTGCCCAGCGGGCGTGTACGAGTTTGTGCCCGACGAGGCCAAGGGCGGCAACGCCCAGCGCCTGCAAATCAACGCCCAAAACTGCGTGCACTGCAAAACCTGCGACATCAAAGACCCGACGCAAAACATCGTCTGGGTCACACCCGAAGGCGGCGGCGGCCCGAACTACTCGGGCATGTAAAAACCATAGCACGTAGCGCTTGACTGGCCTGCCTTGCAGGCCTTTTTGGCTTATAAACCAGCGCGGCGGAAAGCACGGCGGTACACTCGCCCACCGGCGCGCGTCTTTCCTGCGCGCAGCCGGCGAGATCCACCAGGAAACCAAAAGGACAGCTTGGAGATGAACATGAAAAAAACGCCCTGGATGCACCTGGGAGCCCTGGCACTGGCCGTGGCCGCAGTGGCACCCGCCATGGCCCAGCAAAAATCCGTGGCCGTGACCGCCATCGTGGAACACCCTGCCCTCGACGCCGTGCGCGACGGCGTGCAGGCTGCGCTCAAAGATGCGGGTTTTGAGTCCGGCAAAAACCTCAAGTGGCAGTACCAAAGCGCCCAGGGCAACACCGGTACGGCAGCGCAAATTGCACGCAAGTTTGTGGGCGACAAGCCCGATGCCATCGTCGCCATTGCCACGCCGTCGGCCCAGGCTGTGGTGGCCTCCACCAAAACCGTGCCTGTGGTGTTCTCTGCCGTGACCGATCCGGTGGTGGCCAAGCTGCTCGCCAGCTGGGAGCCCTCCAAGACCAACGTCACTGGCGTGTCCGACATGCTGGCGCTGGACAAGCAAATGGAGCTGCTCAAGCAGGTGGTGCCCAACGCCAAGCGCGTGGGCATGGTCTACAACCCCGGCGAAGCCAACTCGGTGGTCGTGGTCAAAGAGCTGCAAAAGCTGCTGCCCACGCTGGGCATGACGCTGGTGGAAGCCGCCGCGCCCCGCTCGGTGGACGTGGGCAGCGCCGCGCGCAGCCTGATCGGCAAGGTCGATGTGATCTACACCAACACCGACAACAACGTGGTTTCTGCCTACGAAGCGTTGGTCAAAGTGGGCCAGGAAGCCAAAATCCCGCTGGTGGCTTCAGACACCGACAGCGTCAAGCGCGGCGCCATTGCCGCCTTTGGCATCAACTACCGCGATCTGGGCGAGCAAACCGGCCGCATGGTGGTTCGCATCTTGAAGGGCGAAAAACCCGGTGACATCAAGCCCGAAGTCAGCACCAAAATGGAACTGTTCGTAAACCCCGGCGCCGCTGAAAAGCAAGGCGTGAAGCTGCCTGAGGCGCTGGTCAAGTCGGCCGCGCAAGTCATCCAGTAAGGGCTGCACCCGCACCCCCTGAACCGCAGGAGCCATTGCTGGCTCCTGCTTTGTTTTCACCACCCCACTGCTGCTGCCCCATGTCCTTTTTTTCTCTGCTTGGCGCCGTTGAAATCGGCCTGATCTTCAGCCTGGTGGCGCTGGGGGTTTTTATCTCTTTCCGGTTGCTGCGCTTTCCTGACCTCACGGTCGATGGCAGCTTTCCGCTGGGTGGCGCCGTCTGCGCCATTTTGATTTCCACGGGCACCAACCCGTTTGTGGCCACCATCGCGGCCACTGCGGCGGGCGCCGTGGCCGGGCTCATCACCGGCTGGCTCAACGTCAAGCTCAAAATCATGGACTTGCTGGCCAGCATCCTGATGATGATTGCGCTGTACTCCATCAACCTGCGCATCATGGGCGGCCCCAACGTGCCACTCATCAACGACCCCACCTTGTTCAACGTGCTGCAACCTGCGGGCATGGAAGATTACGTGGCCCGCCCGCTGCTGCTGGCCGTCATCGTCATTGCGGCCAAGCTGGCCATGGACTGGTTTTTTGCCACCGAACGCGGTCTGGCCATTCGCGCCACCGGCTCCAACGCCCGCATGGCGCGCGCCCAGGGCGTCAACACCGGCGCCATGGTGCTGCTGGGCATGGCGGTGTCCAACGGGTTGGTGGGCCTGGCAGGCGCCCTGTTTGCCCAGACGCAAGGCGGCGCCGACATCTCCATGGGCATTGGCACCATCGTGATTGGCCTGGCCGCCGTGATCGTGGGCGAGAGCATCTTGCCGTCGCGCAAACTGGTGCTGGCCACGCTGGCCGTGGTGATTGGCGCCATCGTGTACCGCTTTTTCATTGCGATGGCGCTCAACAGCGACTTCATCGGCCTGAAGGCGCAAGACCTGAACCTGGTGACTGCCGTGCTGGTCACCATCGCGCTGGTGATTCCGCAAATCAAGCGCAAGCTGGCCAAACGCCGCCCGCAGTGAGCCCCCTACCAGAGACGACCCATGCTGAGCGCCCAAAACCTCCAAATCACCTTCAACCCCGGCACGCCCATTGAAACGCGCGCCCTGCGCGGCATGTCGCTGAACATTCCGGCGGGCCAGTTCGTGACCGTCATCGGCTCCAACGGGGCGGGCAAGTCCACCTTCCTCAACGCCATCTCGGGCGACCTGGGCGTGGACAGCGGCACCATCACCATCGACGGCGTCGATATGACGCGCCAGCCCGTGTGGGCGCGCGCCTCGCGCGTGGCGCGGGTGTTCCAAGACCCCATGGCGGGCACCTGCGAAGACCTGACCATCGAAGAAAACATGGCCTTGGCGCAAGAGCGCGGTAACTTGCGCGGCCTGCGCAGCGCCGTCAAACCGGCCCTGCGCGACACCTTCCGCGCCCGCCTGGCCACGCTGGGCCTGGGGCTGGAAAACCGCCTCACCGACCGCATCGGCCTGCTCTCGGGCGGCCAGCGCCAGGCCGTAAGCCTGCTGATGGCGGCGCTGCAACCGTCGCGCATCCTGCTGCTGGACGAGCACACCGCCGCGCTCGATCCGCGCACCGCCGACTTCGTGCTGCAACTGACGGCGCGCATCGTGGCCGAAAACAAACTCACCACCATGATGGTCACGCACAGCATGCGCCAGGCGCTGGACGTGGGCCAGCGCACCGTGATGCTGCACCAGAGCCAGGTGGTGCTGGACGTGTCGGGCGAGGAACGCAGCCGCCTGGACGTGCCCGACCTGCTGAAAATGTTTGAAAAAGTGCGCGGAGAAAAGCTCTCGGACGACGCACTGCTGCTGGGCTGAACCGCGCCCAGCGCCTGCCAGGGCGCACTGTATTTTGCTATTGGAATAATAGCTACTGGCGCTGACCTGGCGGGTGCCAAGGCCCGATGTGGCTGTAAATTTTTCTGCTCCCTGCCAGGCGCAAGCGGGGCAAAACTGCGTAGAATCCGCCCGGTCAGGAGAGAGCGCACCCGCTGCCGCACCGTGCAGCAGGTCGCCGCCGAAGGCGCAGGCAAAGCCCGAACGCTCAGGCAAAAGGACTGACAAACGCGCGCAGTGATGCGCGCGTCACCTTGCTGGAGAGAGGCGGCTGCACCCACACACCGTGGCCGTCCACCGAAGGAGCAACCCCGGCGCAGCGCGCGCTATCCCGGGCGAATCTCTCAGGTAAAGCGGACAGCAGGGCAAATTTCGTGGCCACCCCCAGGCCACGGCCCCTATTTGCCCTGGAGATTTGCCCATGTCCGCCCCTGCCACCGCCCCTTTGCTGACCACGCCCCTGAACGCACTGCACCTCGAACTGGGCGCGCGCATGGTGCCCTTTGCTGGTTATTCCATGCCCGTGCAGTACCCGGCGGGCCTGATGGCCGAGCACCTGCACACCCGCGCGCAGGCCGGTTTGTTCGATGTCTCGCACATGGGCCAGCTGCGCCTCATCGGCCCCGGCGCCGCCGCCGCGTTCGAGACGCTGATGCCCGTCGATGTGATCGACCTGCCCGTGGGCAAGCAGCGCTACGGCCTGCTGCTGAACGAGGCGGGCGGCATCATCGACGACCTGATGTTCTTCCGCGTGGGGCCGGATGAAATCTTCGTCATCGTCAACGGCGCCTGCAAGGTGGGAGACATCGCCCACATCCAGGCGCAGATTGGCCAGCGCTGCCAGGTGGTGCCGCTGCCCGATCAGGCCCTGCTGGCGCTGCAAGGCCCGCAGGCCGCTGCCGTGCTGGCGCGCCTGGCACCGGGCGCAGCGCAGCTGGTGTTCATGACCGGCGCCCGCTTGGCCATCGCCGGTGCCGACTGCCTGGTGACGCGCAGCGGCTACACGGGCGAAGACGGCTTTGAAATCTCCGTGCCCGCCGCGCAGGCCGAAGCCCTGGCGCGCACCCTGCTGGCACAGCCTGAAGTCCAGCCCATTGGCCTGGGCGCGCGCAACTCGCTGCGCCTGGAAGCGGGCCTGTGCCTGTACGGCAACGACCTTGATGCCACCACCACCCCCGTAGAGGCCGCGCTGAACTGGGCCATGCAGAAAGTGCGCCGCACCGGCGGCGCGCGCGCCGGGGGCTTTATCGGCGCCGATGTGGTGCTGGCCCAGCTGGACAACCCGGCCAGCCTGACCCGCCAGCGCGTGGCCCTGATCGCCCAGGAGCGCGTGCCCGTGCGCGAACCCGCCGTGCTGGAAAACCTGGATGGCCAGCACATCGGCCACGTCACCAGCGGCCTGCTCAGCCCCACGCTGAACCAGCCCATTGCACTGGCCTACGTGCAGCCCGACTACGCCGCGCTGGGCACTGAACTGTTCGCCATCGTGCGCGGCAAGCCCGTACCCATGGTGGTGGCGCCCACGCCCTTCGTGCCCACGCGCTACTACCGGGGCTAAGGGAAGAAAGCCCCCCTGAGTCGCTGCGCGCCTCGGTGCCGCCGCCAGAGGCGGCAGCCCTTCGGAGCCGTCCAACCCTGCGCAGGCAGGCTTGGAGCCGCGGCCCCTCAGCCCCCAGGGGGACGCCGCCAGCGCGGCGGGGTGGCCCTTGCGCGGCGGCACTCGCCAAGGCAGTGCGCTTGGCACGGGCTGCGGGGCAGCCAGCCATTTACATTCCGGATTCCCGTTTTTTATCACCCAGTCACCCAAGGAGCTTTTCCCATGACCATCCAATTTTCCAAAGACCACGAGTGGGTCAACGCCGCTGACACCGCCGCTGCCGTGGTCGGCATCACCGTCCATGCGCAAGACGCGCTGGGCGATGTGGTGTTTGTCGATCTGCCCGAAGTGGGCGCCACATTCGCGCAAGGCGACGTCGCTGGCGTGGTCGAGTCGGTGAAAGCCGCTGCCGACGTGTTCATGCCCGTGGGCGGCGAAATCGTCGAAGTCAACGAAGCCCTGCGCGCCGACCCCTCGCTGGCCAACACCGACCCGCTGGGCGCGGGCTGGTTCTTCAAGGTCAAGCTCAGCGACGCCAGCCAGCTCGACGGCCTGATGGACGAAACCGCTTACGGCGCCTTTGCCGCCAGCGCCTAAAGCGCAGCGCTGCGCCACGCGGCACACCCACCGCGCGGCGCAGCCCGGCAGCCCACCCGAATCACTCCTTTTTTGATAGCTGCTAGCGCACACCCTGCAAGGGCTAGAGGCCAATTTCATCCTGATTAGGCCTATGTTGCAGCCGCCCCAAGGCCCGTACTTTGCCGGTTTGGCTCACGCCCCCACCGGGGAAATGCAAGAACACAGGTCATCAGCCTTAACGCAGCAGCACCCTGCTTGGGCCATACGCCCCATCCCGGCCAAGCTCCTCCGGGACATATGTCCAATCAAGCCAAAACTGGCCCCAGCCCGCACCAGCCAAGCGCGAGCAGCTCCCTTATCCATAGCAATCACCGCCCATGACCTCCGCCGCCCTGCCCCTGTCTGCGTTGGAAAACGCCACCGAATTCCTGCCCCGCCACATCGGCATTGACGCCTTTGATGAGGCGCACATGCTGTCAGTGATTGGCGAAGCCTCGCGCCGCACGCTGATCGACGCCATCGTGCCGCGCTCCATCGCCCGCGCCAGCGCCATGGACTTGCCCGCGCCCGTGACCGAAGCGGCCGCGCTGGCCGAACTGCAGGCCATCGCCCGCAAAAACCAGCTGCTCAAGAGCTTCATCGGCCAGGGCTACCACGGCACGCACACGCCCGGCGTCATCCTGCGCAACGTGCTGGAAAACCCCGCCTGGTACACCGCCTACACGCCCTACCAGGCAGAAATCAGCCAGGGCCGCATGGAAGCGCTGGTGAACTTCCAGACCATGGTGTGCGACCTGACCGCCATGCCCATTGCCAACGCCTCCATGCTGGACGAGGCCACGGCAGCGGCTGAAGCCATGGCGCTGGCCAAGCGCTCGGTCAAATCCAAGAGCCAGCGCTTTATCGTCTCGGGCGAGGCGCACCCGCAAACCATCGAAGTGATTCAGACCCGCGCCGCACCGCTGGGCATCGAGGTGGTGCTGGCGCAGTCGCCCCAAGAGTGGCAGGCCGCGCTGGACGGCGACTACTTTGCCGCGCTGGCGCAATACCCCGCCACCACGGGCCGCATTGACGATTTGCGCGCCGATGTGGACAAAGCCCACGCCCAACAGGCCGCCTTCATCGCCGCCGCAGACCTGCTGGCGCTGACGCTGCTGACCCCGCCCGGCGAATGGGGCGCCGACATCGTGGTGGGCACCACGCAGCGCTTTGGCATGCCCATGGGCGCCGGTGGCCCGCACGCCGCCTACATGGCCTGCCGCGACGAATTCAAGCGTAGCCTGCCCGGCCGCCTGGTGGGCGTGAGCGTGGACGCCCACGGCCACCCCGCCTACCGCCTGGCGCTGCAAACGCGCGAGCAGCACATCCGCCGAGAAAAAGCCACCAGCAACATCTGCACCGCGCAGGTGCTGCCCGCCGTCATTGCCAGCATGTACGCCGTCTACCACGGCCCCGAGGGGCTGGCGCGCATCGCCCAGCGCGTGGCCGCCTTCACCGCCATCCTGGCCCAGGGCTTGCAGCAACTGGGCGCGCCCGTGCAGGCGCAAGCGGCCTTCGATACGCTGCTGCTGCGCACCGCAGGCGCTACCAAAGCAATAGCTGCTCGCGCAGTCTCCATGGGCGTGAACCTGCGAATTCGCTCAGAAACCGAGCTGTGCATCACGCTGGACGAAACCACCACCCGCGATGACATCCAGCTACTGTGGCGCATCTTTGCCCAGGACGGCCAGCCGCTGCCCACCTTCGAGGCGTTTGAGAACGGCGTGGAGCCGCTCATTCCCGCCCACCTGCGCCGCACCAGCGCCTACCTGACGCACCCGGTGTTCAACACCCACCACTCTGAGACGGGCATGCTGCGCTACATCCGCCAGCTGTCGGACAAGGATTTGGCGCTCGACCGCACCATGATCCCGCTGGGCAGCTGCACCATGAAGCTCAACGCCACCAGCGAGATGATCCCCATCACCTGGCCCGAGTTTGCGCACATCCACCCCTTTGCCCCCGCCGACCAATTGCAGGGCTACCAAGCATTGGATGAACAACTGCGCGCCTGGCTGTGCCAGGCCACGGGCTACGCGGGCATCAGCCTGCAACCCAACGCCGGCAGCCAGGGCGAATACGCGGGCCTGCTGGCCATCAAGGCCTACCACGCCGCCCAAGGCCAGGGCCAACGCAACATCTGCCTGATACCCAGCAGCGCCCACGGCACCAACCCCGCCAGCGCGCAAATGGTGGGCATGCAGGTCGTCGTCACCAAGTGCGACGACAACGGCAACGTGGACATGGCCGACCTGCAAGCCAAGTGCGAGCAACACAGCCAAAACCTGGCCTGCGTGATGATCACCTACCCCAGCACCCACGGCGTGTTTGAAACCAGCGTGAAAGAACTCTGCGCGCTGGTACACCAGCACGGGGGCCGCGTCTATGTGGACGGCGCCAACATGAACGCGCTGGTGGGCGTGGCCGCGCCCGGCGAGTTTGGCGGCGACGTGAGCCACCTG
The DNA here is from genome assembly GCF_028687295.1 of Simplicispira sp. NCBI lineage: Bacteria > Pseudomonadati > Pseudomonadota > Betaproteobacteria > Burkholderiales > Comamonadaceae > Simplicispira > Simplicispira sp. Next base: position 2,001 of record NZ_JAQUAL010000076.1, on the reverse strand, counting down.
AACCTGCACAAAACCTTCTGCATCCCCCACGGCGGCGGCGGCCCCGGCGTAGGCCCCGTGTGCGTGGTAGAAGACTTGGTGCCCTACCTGCCCGGCCATGCGACCGGCGGCATTGCTTCCAAAACAGGAGCAGTCAGCGCAGCCCCGCTGGGCAACGCAGCCGTTTTGCCCATCAGCTGGATGTACATCCGCATGATGGGCGCAGACGGCCTGAAAGCAGCCACCGAAACCGCCATCCTGAGCGCCAACTACATCAGCGCCCGCCTGAAAGACCACTACCCCACGCTGTACGCCAGCGAAGGCCAAGATGGCAAACCCGGCCACGTCGCCCACGAGTGCATCCTTGACCTGCGCCAGCTCAAGGAAACCAGCGGCGTGATGGCCGAGGACGTGGCCAAGCGGCTGATTGACTACGGCTTCCACGCGCCCACGCTGAGCTTTCCCGTGCCCAACACGCTGATGGTGGAGCCCACCGAAAGCGAAACCCTGGCCGAGCTGAACCGCTTCATCGCCGCGATGATCGCCATCCGAGGCGAAATCCGCCAGATCGAATCGGGCGCCTGGCCGCAGGACAACAACCCGCTGAAGAACGCACCCCACACGGCAGAAAGCCTGCTGGGCGCCGAGTGGAACCGCCCCTACAGCCGCGAAACCGCCGCCTACCCGCTGCCCGCCCTGCGTAAAAGCAAATACTGGAGCCCCGTGGGCCGCGTGGACAACGTGTATGGCGACCGCAACCTGTTTTGCAGCTGCCTGCCGGTGGAGGAGTGGGAGGCGTAAAACGCACCTGATGCAGCACTGTAATAGCGCTGCTGGATAACGACAAAGGCCCGTTGCGACGGGCCTTTTTTGTGCTTGGCAGGGCGTGGCGCCCCATCGATATACGAATTCTTCAGTGATAATGCTGCAATATATTGAAGCAACATTGCGCTTCGCGCCACATTATTTAATTATTTTCATTAGCCATCGAATAAGGAGTTCTCTATGTGGCAAGTCTTTCTAAACACTATGAATTCGCCTGAAAAGATTGAGTACGGTGCATACCAACGCGAAGCAAAGCCAGAGACTCCTCTTTGGCGCCGCCCTAATCGAGGCAAGCGTTTCGAAAATATTTTCTCAGCACTCTTTGGAAAGCAAGGCGCCAGGAGCGAATGCCTTGGAAAGGCTACATACGCACGCAAAAGATACTCACAAAGGCAAGAACTAGCAATGCCTTACGTAGCAGCCTGGGTTCGAGGCTCAAGTCACGCTCTGCTGATTCGCAGCAGTACACCAGATCCTGAGGTAACCATTGTCGAAAGCTTACAGGTGGATCAAATCCACGCACAAAGCGAAGAAGCTCTGACGAACTATCTCTCTGCATTGTTTGGTAGGGGTGCACAAGAGTTTGGTGTTCGTCTACTCAAAGAAAGTCAGATACTCTCTCTACCGTAAAAGAGCCGACCAACGCCTCTCGTGCTATTTACTAAAAGCGTAATTATTTTTACACAAAAACAAATACCGAAATCTTACAAATTAATATTCTCCCTTCGCTGTAAAATCAATACACAAAAGCCTATCAACCCTTTTTCAAAAGAATTTGAAATGAGAATTAATTTATTACTAATTATTTTCATCTACATACAGATGCCTACGTTTGCGCAACAAGTATACAAATGCAACAACATATATAGTCAAACACCGTGTGCGCCAGACGCAAAGAAAATCGAGATAAAACCAGCACTTGGAGTTGACTGCTCTCAATACGAGCACAAATACTCAAATTCCTGCCAGGGAGAATCGTCATTCAATGACTCAAGTCACACCTCAAAATCTCAAGCCAGCAACACTTCAAAATTTCCCATAAAACAATTATCTAACGAAGAAATTATCTTAATAGGACTTACGCAATCCCCATGGAAACAGACGGACTGCGCAACTCCTGCCGCAAGTAGTTAGACAGCATTTCTTCCTTCAGTCGATAAATATTCGTTCCAACTTTTCTGGCAATGGCTGTCAATC
>NZ_JAQUAL010000217.1:0-3650 GCF_028687295.1 Simplicispira sp. | reverse complement strand
GCCTCGCTCAGTTGGTGGGGCAGGCCCGGCGGGGCGATGTCTGCCAGCAGGGTGCGCAGGCGGCTGCGCGCCAGCGCCTCGTCGTCAACGATCAGGATGTTCATGGGGCAGGGCGCGCGGCTGCGCGCTGGCGGGGGGCTGGCAGGGTGGTAGCGCCGGGTGCGCTGGCCGGTGTGTTCGCCGGGGCTGGTACAGGGGCTGGCGCGGCGCTGGGGGCGGGCAGGGTGATGCGCACCTGGTAGAGGCCGTCTTGCACACCAGCGCTGAAGTCGCACTGCATGTCGTGCAGCAGCGCCAGGCGGGCGCGCACATTGGCCAGTGCAATGCCGTGCCCTTGCGAGGGCGAGCCCGCCGCCCCCGGTTTTTCGGTAGGCAGCGTGTTGGTGATGCGCACCACCACCCGACTGCCGCGCAGCTCGGTTTGCACACGCAGCTTGCCGCCGCGCGCGCTGGGCTCTACGCCGTGCTTGACGGCGTTTTCCACCAGCGGTTGCAGCAGCAGCGGTGGCAACTGGGCCTGGCTGGCGCGCGCATCCAGTTGCCACTGCACTTGCAGCCTATCGCCAAAGCGCACTTGCTCAATCGCCAGATAGCGCTGGGCCAGCTGGATTTCCTGCGCCAGCGTGACGGCCTCGCCTTGCTCGATGAGGGCGTGGCGGAACAGGTCGCTGAGGTCTTCCAGAAGCGACTCGGCGCGGGCGGGCTCTTCGCGTACCAGGGCGATGGCGCTGTTGAGGGTGTTGAACAAAAAGTGCGGCCGGATGCGCGATTGCAGCTCGGTCAGGCGCGCTGTGGTGGCCGCAGGTGTTCTGCCGCGTGCGCGCAGCACCAGCGCCACTACCAACAGCGCGGCCAGCAGCGCGCCGCTGGCGCCGCTGGCCAGCCACGGCGGCTGCACTGCCATGCCCACCAGGGTCAGCATGGCGCAGGCGCACAGGCCCGCCAGCGTCCCCAGCAGCACGCCCGCTGCCAGTTGGCCGCTGGTGCTGCGCCGTTGCAGCAGGGTTTTCAGGCTGCACGCTGCCAGCAGCCAGGCCAGCGTGGCGGGCAGGGCGCCGCCCGTGAGCAGCGCCAACTGCGCCAGCCACTGCACCAGCGTATCGGTACCGTACATGGCGCCCACGCCCAGCACGGTTTCGACGAACAACACCGTGCGCAGCACCACGCCCACATGGCAGGCATCGAACACCAGCGCACGTCCCGCAGGCGGGTGCCGGTGCGCCTTGGGGCGATTGCCATCGGGCGGTGGGGGCGGGGTCGATAAAATTTGCGGCTTCTGCATTGCGGCATCCGGGCGTTCCGGGTGTCTGTTTCACCGGATTATTGCCCTCCCATGCCCACCAGCCAAACCACCCAGCCCTCCCACAACCAGCTCGACACCAAGGCCCAGGCCTGGTCGGCCCTGTTCTCCGAGCCCATGAGCGATCTGGTCAAGCGCTACACCTCCAGCGTGTTTTTTGACAAGCGCCTGTGGCAAGCCGACATCGCGGGCAGCCTGGCCCACGCCGACATGCTGGCCGCGCAGGGCATCATCGCCGCGCAAGACCTGGCCGATATCCAGCGCGGCATGGCCCAGATCACGGCCGAGATCGAATCCGGCGCATTCGAATGGAAGCTCGACCTCGAAGACGTTCACCTGAACATCGAGGCGCGCCTGACGCAATTGGTGGGCGACGCGGGCAAGCGCCTGCACACGGGCCGCAGCCGCAACGACCAGGTGGCCACCGACGTGCGCCTGTGGCTGCGCGGCGAGATCGACCTGATTGGCGGCCTGCTGACCGGGTTGCAAGCCGCTCTGGTCGAAGTGGCTGCCAAGAATGTGGAGGTGATCCTGCCCGGCTTTACCCACCTGCAAGTGGCCCAGCCCGTGAGCTTTGCCCACCACCTGCTGGCCTACGTGGAAATGTTTGCCCGCGATGCCGAGCGCATGCAGGACGTGCGCAAGCGCGTCAACACGCTGCCGCTGGGCAGCGCCGCTCTGGCTGGCACCACCTATCCGCTGGACCGTGAGCGCGTGGCCCGCACCCTGGGCATGGTGGACGCCAGCGGCCAGCCCGTGGTCTGCCAGAACAGCCTGGATGCCGTGAGCGACCGCGACTTTGCCATCGAGTTCACCGCCGCTGCCAGCCTGTGCATGGTGCACATCAGCCGCTTGAGCGAAGAACTCATCATCTGGATGAGCCAGAACTTTGCTTTCATCAAGATTGCCGACCGCTTTACCACCGGCTCGTCGATCATGCCGCAGAAGAAAAACCCCGACGTGCCCGAACTGGCGCGCGGCAAAACAGGCCGCGTGGTGGGCCACCTGATGGGCCTGATCACCCTGATGAAGGGCCAGCCCCTGGCCTACAACAAGGACAACCAGGAAGACAAAGAGCCTTTGTTCGACACCGTGGACACGCTCAAAGACACGCTGCGCATCTTTGCCGAGATGGTCGGCGGCCAGGTGAACCCGGCCACGGGCGCCAAAGAAGGTGGCATCACCGTCAATGCCCAGGCCATGGAAGACGCCGCCAAGAAGGGCTACGCCACTGCCACCGATCTGGCCGACTACCTGGTCAAGAAGGGCCTGCCCTTCCGCGATGCGCACGAAACCGTGGCCCACGCTGTCAAGGCAGCGCAATCGCACGCCTGCGATTTGTCGGAACTGCCGCTCACGGTGCTGCAAGGCTTTCACCCTGCGATTGAAAAAGACGTGTACGACTGCCTGAGCCTGCGCGGATCGCTGGACGCACGCAACACCCTGGGCGGCACGGCTCCGGTGCAGGTGCGTGCGCAAATCGCCCGCCACCAGGCGCGCCTGGGCGCCTGAGCCCAGCCCGCGCGCGCCCACCCTGTGCCACAAGGTTTTTAAGCAAAAACTGCCTCAAAGCCTTGCTGGGTGAGCGCGAGCAGCTATCATTTTTGAAAGATTCTCCCGGCTGGTGGGTGGGCACTGCCCCGGCAGGTGCCGCTGCTGCAAAGTCAGCTGGGCGGGGGCAAGAGTGGTTAGCATAGGCAGCTTGTCCTTTCACACAGAGTCCAACCCGTGTCTGTCTTGCTGCTCTTGATCCCCGTTGCGGTCGCTATCGCCGCTGTGCTCTGGTGGAAGTTGCGCCGTCCAGCGGACAGCACGCCAGCATCGTCATTGCCCCGCCACGCTGCCAGCGGCATGCCTGCGGCGCGCTCACCGGCGGTCAATCCGTCTGCGGCGTCTGCGCGCCAGGCTGTCGTACCCGTCCTCAGCGCCCGCGCCAGCGCTGCGCTGGCCGAGCCCATGCCGCCCGTGCTGGCAGACTTTGTTCTGGTGCGTGAGAGCGCGCTGCCCGCCGCCCAGCACGAGGCGCTGATGACGGTGATTGGCGGTATTCCGCGCCCGCCCATGTCGCTGCACCAGCTGCTGGCGCCCGACTTTTTTGACCGCGCCGACTCCCTCATGCTCAGTGAGCTGCTGATGGGCGAGCCCCTGATTGCCGCCAAGGTGCTGGCCACTGTCAACTCGCCGTTTTATGGGCTGCACCAGTCCGTTACCAGCATTGAGCCGGCCATCACGTTCCTGGGCATGGACACCGTGCGCAACATTTGCGTGCAGTACATGCTGGCCCAGGCCTTCAAGCCCGAGCTGCGCGCCGCCCAGCGCTCGTTTGACACCATCTGGCGCTCCAGTGCCA
>NZ_JAQUAL010000216.1:0-3673 GCF_028687295.1 Simplicispira sp. | reverse complement strand
GTGCTGGACGCGCGCCTGCCCGGCTCCAGCGCCAACCCGCTGCTGGCCGAGCTGACGGGCCACAAGCCCACGCTCAAGGTGCTGAACAAACAAGACGTGGCCGACCCCGAGCGCACCGCGCTGTGGCTGGACTGGTACAACGCCCAAAGCGATACCGCTGCCGTGCCGCTGGACGCCTCCGAGCCCGCGCCCGCGCGCAAGCTCATCGACGGCTGCCACCGCCTGGCGCCCAACCGGGGCGGCATGGCCAAGCCCATGCGCGTGCTCATTTGCGGCGTGCCCAACGTGGGCAAGTCCACGCTCATCAACACGCTGACCAACAAGCGCCATGCCAAGACCGGCGACGAGGCTGGCATCACCAAGCTGGAGCAGCGCATCACGCTGACCGATGACTTTTATCTGTGGGACACGCCCGGCATGCTCTGGCCGCGCATCACCGCACCCGAGAGCGGCTTCAACCTGGCCGCCAGTGGCGCCATTGGCCGCAACGCCTACGACGAAGAGCTGGTGGCGCTGGAGCTGCTGCAACGCCTGCAAACGCACTACGCCCCGCTGCTGGAGGCGCGCTACAAACTGGGCCTGCCCGAAGGCGCCGTGGCCCAGCTGCGCGACGACGAACTGCTCGAAGCCATTGGCCGTAAACGCGGCGCCATGCTGGGCGGTGGTCGCGTCAACCTGCAAAAAACGGCCGAGATCGTGATGACCGACTTTCGCGCCGCCATCCTGGGGCGCATCACGTTGGAGACACCGACTGAGTTCGAGGCCTGGCGCGCCGCTGGTGCCTTGCAAGACGCCGAGCGCGAAGCCAAAAAACAGGCCCGGGCGAGCAAGAAAAAGGGCCGCAAAGCGCCCGAAGCGCCGTAACCCGCCGTACCGCAGCCCGCTGCGCCCCTTTGCTTTCTGCTTTTTGGAAGCAAAAAACGACTCCAGCGCTTGCAGGGCAAGCGCTGGAAGCTATCAATTAAAGAGCAGAAAACCAGCTGCCGGGGGCGCGCAGCTGGTAGAGCGCAGGCTTATTTGTTCTTGTCTTTTCCGCGCGGGATGACGGAGGTGACGGGGGGCATGGGCCGGTCAGAGCCACTGCCTTCCCGGGGCGGCGAAGTGTCCTTCTTCGGTTTTTTCGCCATCTTGTTGTTGTGCATCTGTCCTTTGGCCATGTGTTTCTCCGTGCGGGTTTCGGGATGTTTCAATCCACGCCCAAGGGGCGAGTAGGTGAGGCAGCGATGGTATGCGCAAAGCGCACGCTGCGCCGACATAGGGCGACAATGGGCACCACCATGAAAACCATTCTTCCTTTGCAACTGCTGGTGGCCCCCGATAAAAACGATCCCCGCCCGCTCATTCTTTACCATGGCCGCCGCTGCCCCGACGGCTTTGGCGCCGCGCTGGCAGCCTGGCTGTTTTACGGCGGCCAGGCCGAACTGGTCGGGCTGGACCACGGCGATGTGCAAACCCTGGCCGACCTGCCCGACACCGAGGGCCGGGCCGTCTATATCCTGGATTTTTCGTTCTCTGCCCACATCCTGCGCGGCATTGAGGAGCGCGCTGCCAAACTGGTCATGCTCGACCACCACAAAAGCGCTGCTGAAAAACTCACCGGCTTTGCCTGCCGCTGCGGCGTTGTCCACTTTGACATGAGCAAGTCGGGCGCGCGGCTGGCGTGGGAGTTTTTCCACCCCGAGCAGCCGCTGCCCGCCCTGATTGCCTACATCGAAGACCGCGATATCTGGAAATGGGAGTTCCCCGAGAGCGCAGGCTTTTTGTCGGCCCTGGACATGGAGCCGCAGGACTTTGCCCGCTGGCAGGAGATTGCCGCCTTCAGCCCCGAGCAGCTGGCCACCTTCATGGCGCGCGGCACCGCCATGGACGAGAAATACCGCAAGCTGTGTAGCGATTTGGCGGAAAACGCCCAGCCGCTGGTCTTCAACGGCGTGGCCGGCCTCATGGTGAATGTGCCCGGCGTGTTCCACAGCCTGGTGGGTGACCTGCTGGCGCGCCAGTCGGGCACTTTTGCGCTGATGTGGAGCACGGGCGCCAAAGGCGTCAAAGTGGGCTTGCGCTCGCGCAGCGAGTTCAATTGCATTCCGCTGGCCGAAAGCATGGGCGGTGGCGGCCACGCGCAGGCTTGCGGCTTCAAGATGGGCACCGAGCGCCTGCCCGAGTTGCTGGGCGGCGTGTTCAACGCCCAGCCACCGGCAGCGGGCTGACGCAGCAGCAGGTGCTTACGCGGTGGCAAACACCTGCGCCACAAACCCCCGGAACCAGGCCAGTGCCGGGGCTTCGGTGCGGCCTTGCAGCGTGATGTAGGCAAAGTGCGCCTGCGCGCGCTGGGCGGGCTGCAAGTCCAGCTGCACCAGCCGCCCGGTCTGTAGCCCTTCGCGGGCTGCGGCCACGATGCCCAGGTACACCGCCAGCGATCGCTCCACCGCTGCGATCAGGCTGGCCACTTCTTCGCCTTGCAGCGTGACCATGCGCTGCGGGTCGGCAGCGCTGCCGTACTGCGCCACCAGCAGGCGTGCCACCTCGTCCGACAGCGGGGTGGACGCCACCGGGTAGCGCAGTACATCGGCAATGCCCACGTGCGGCAGTTGCAGCAGCGGGTGGTCGGCGCGGCAGACAAACCCCGCTGGCTGGTAGCCCAGCGACGTGATGTGCAGGTCGGGGGCCGGCGCCACCCGGTAGGCATCGATCACCAGCGCGTCCAGCTGGCGTGCGCGCAATTGCAGCAGTTGCAGCTCGGTGGAGCCGCGCGTGATCGAGACGCGCAGGTCGGGGTGCTGCCCCGCGGCGTGGCACAGCAGCGGCGTGGTCAGCAAGGCGCCGGGGCCTGATCCCAGGCCCACGCGAATCTGGCCGCCGCCGCCTTGCAGCAGCTCGGCGCTGCGCTGGAGTTCCGATGCCTCCAGCACGATGCGCCGTGCGCGCACCACCACCTCGCAGCCCAGCGGCGTCAGCTCGTTGCGCTTGCCGATGCGGTCGAGCAACTGGCCCCCCAATTCTTCTTCCAGGTTCTGGATGCTGCGGCTCAGCGCCGACTGCGTGATAAAGCACTGCTCTGCCGCCCGGCTGAACGAGCCGGTATCGGCCAGCGCCAGCAAATGCTCCAGGTGTTTGATATTCATGCTGACCTATTCGCTCAAAGAATATTTATCAGAAAAATAATGCATTAGACGCATAAAAAACGCCGCCCTACGATGGCGCTTCCAACCCACCACAACGACGAGACAAACATGACCTTTTGCAAACGCCGCTTTCTCCAGCACAGTGCTGCCTGGTTCGCTGGCCTGGGCCTGGCCGCTGGTGCCATGGCGCAGAGTTTTCCTGCCAAGCCCGTCACGTTGATGGTGCCGTACCCGGCGGGCGGCATCTCGGACGTGATTGCCCGCACGGTGAACAACGCGCTCTCCAAGCAGCTGGGCCAGCCCGTGGTGGTAGAAAACCTGGGCGGCGCCAACGGCTCCATCGGCGCGCAGAAGGTACTCAACGCACCAGCCGATGGCCACATGGTTTTCCAGGGCTCGCCCAACGAGCTGATCCTGGCGCCGCTGGCCATTTCGTCCATCAAGTTCAAGAGCGAAGACTTCCGCCTGGTGCAGATGATTGCCACGGCGCAGATTGCGTTTTTGGCGCGCAAAGACATTCCGGCCAACAGCGTCGATGAGTTTCTGGACTA
>NZ_JAQUAL010000215.1:0-3675 GCF_028687295.1 Simplicispira sp. | reverse complement strand
GCGGTGGTGAACGGCCAGCCCATCCGCCTGCAAGACCTGTGGCCCAGCGACGAGGAGATCGACGCCGTGGTGCAGGCCGCCGTCAAGCCCGAACAGTACCGCGCGGTGTACGGGCCCATGTTCGCCATCCACGCCGACGGTGGCGACAAAGTCAACCCGCAGTACGACTGGCGCGCCCAGTCCACCTACATCCGCCGCCCGCCGTACTGGGACACCGAAGGCGTGGGCGCGCTGGCGGCCTTCCCGCGCACGCTCCAGGGCATGCGCGCGCTGGCGCTGCTGGGCGACAACATCACCACCGACCACCTCTCGCCCTCCAACGCCATCCTGGCCGACAGCGCAGCGGGCGAGTACCTGGCCAGGATGGGCCTGCCCGAAGAAGACTTCAACTCTTACGCCACGCACCGGGGCGACCACCTCACGGCCCTGCGCGCCACGTTTGCCAACCCGCAACTGCGCAACGAGATGGCGGTGGTCGGTGGCCAGGTGCAAAAAGGCTCGCTGGCGCGCATCGAACCCGAGGGCCAGGTGGTGCGCATGTGGGAGGCCATCGAGACCTATCTGCACCGCCGCCAGCCGCTCATCATCATTGCCGGGGCCGACTACGGCCAGGGGTCGAGCCGCGACTGGGCCGCCAAGGGCGTGCGCCTGGCGGGCGTGGAAACCGTGGTGGCCGAGGGCTTTGAGCGCATCCACCGCACCAACCTGATCGGCATGGGCGTGCTGCCGCTGGAGTTTGCGCCGGGCGTGAACCGCCGCACGCTGCACCTGGACGGCAGCGAAACCTACGACGTGCTGGGCCAGCGCACCCCGCGCGCCGACCTCACCCTGGTCATCCACCGCCGCAGCGGCGAAACGGTGCAGGCGCGCGTGACCTGCCGCCTGGACACCGCCGAGGAAGTGTCGGTGTACGAAGCGGGCGGCGTGCTGCAACGCTTTGCCCAGGACTTTCTGGAATCCAACCCCAAAACGGCCTCTGGCGCGCTGCGGTAAAGCGCAAGCAGCTATCAAAATATGAGCAAACTACCCCAAATCAAAATCCCCGCCACCTACCTGCGCGGCGGCACCAGCAAGGGCGTGTTCTTCCGCCTGCAAGACCTGCCCGGCGCCGCGCAGCACAGCGGCCCCGCGCGCGACGCGCTGCTGCTGCGCGTGCTCGGCAGCCCCGACCCGTATGGCAAACAGATCGACGGCATGGGCGGCGCCACTTCGTCCACCTCCAAGGCGGTGATCGTGTCGGCCTCCAGCCAGCCGGGGCACGATGTGGACTACCTGTTCGGCCAGGTGTCCATCGGCCAGCCGGTGGTCGATTGGAGCGGCAACTGCGGCAACCTGTCGGCGGCGGTGGGGCCGTTCGCCATCGCGGGCGGGCTGGTGGCCAAGGAGCGCATTCCCGACAACGGCATCTGCACCGTGCGCATCTGGCAGGCCAACATCGGCAAAACCATCGTGGCGCATGTGCCCATCACCCACGGGCAGGTGCAGGAGACGGGCGACTTTGAACTCGACGGCGTGACCTTCCCCGCCGCCGAGGTGCAGCTCGAATTCCTGGACCCCGCCGATGGCGGCGAGGAGGGCGGCGCCCTGTTCCCCACGGGCAACGTGGTGGACACGCTGGACGTGCCCGGCGTGGGCCGCTTGCCGGCCACGCTCATCAACGCGGGCATACCCACCATCTTCCTCAACGCCCGCGACCTGGGCTACACCGGCACCGAGCGGCAAGACGCCATCAACAGCGACGCTGCTGCGCTGGCGCGTTTTGAAGCGATCCGCGCCTGGGGCGCCGTGAAGATGGGCCTGATCGCCCAGGTGGCCGACGCCGCCACGCGCCAGCACACCCCCAAAATCGCCTTCGTGGCACCGCCCGCCGACTACGTGGCCTCCAGCGGCAAGGCCGTGCAGGCGGGCGAGGTGGATTTGCTGGTGCGCGCGCTGTCCATGGGCCAGCTGCACCACGCCATGATGGGCACGGCAGCGGTGGCCATTGGCACGGCGGCGGCCATCCCCGGCACGCTGGTCAACCTGGCCGCCGGGGGCGGCACGCGCAACGCCGTGCGCTTTGGCCACCCCTCGGGCACGCTGCGCGTGGGCGCCGAAGCCCGGCTGGTCAACGGCCAATGGACAGCCACCAAAGCCCTGATGGGCCGCAGCGCCCGCGTGCTGATGGAAGGCTGGGTGCGGGTGCCTGGCTGACCCCGGTTTTTTTGGCAGGAGCGGTCGCCTCGGGGGCCATGGCAAGCACTCCTGTTTTCATAGCTGCTAGCGCTTGCCCAGCGGGCGCTGGCGGCTCTTTTTATATCAATCCTACCGGCACGGGTGCTGGCTGCACGGCGCTGGCCTGTGGGGTGATGGAGAAAAAAGCAATGTCCACACGCAAACAACTCAAGCAACTTGTCGAGGCCCGCAGCGGCCTGATCGTTCCGGGCGCATTCAACGCGCTGTCGGCCACCGTCATTGCCGACCTGGGCTTTCAGGCCATTTACGTCACCGGCGCGGGTGTGACGAACATGTGGTTTGGCATGCCCGACCAGGGTTTCATGGGCCTGCACGAGATCGCCGAGCACACCGCCCGCATCCGCGACGCCGTGCAGGTGCCGCTCATCGTCGATGCCGACACCGGCTTTGGCAACGCGCTCAACGTCATCCACACCGTGCGCACGCTGGAGCGCGCCGGGGCCGACTGCATCCAGCTCGAAGACCAGGTGGCACCCAAGCGCTGCGGGCATTTCAACGGCAAAGAGGTCATCAGCACCGAAGAGGCTGTGGACAAGATCAAGGCCGCCGTGGATGCGCGGCGCGATCCCGATTTGCTCATCATGGCGCGCACCGACGCCGCCGCCACCCACGGCTTCGAGGCCGCCGTGGAGCGCGCACAAAAGTTTGCCGAGGCGGGCGCCGACATCCTGTTCGTCGAAGCCGTCACCCAGGCCGAAGAGGTGCGCGCCCTGCCCCAGCGGCTGGCCAAGCCGCAGTTGATGAACATGGTGATTGGCGGCAAAACGCCCCTCTTCAACGCCGACCAACTGGGCGCGCTGGGCTTTGGCATCGTGCTCTACGCCAACGCGGCCTTGCAGGGCGCGGTGATGGGCATGCAAAACGCCCTGACCGTGCTGCGCGACACCAAGGAAGTGCGCGAGGACAGCGGCCTGGTCACTCCCTTTGCCGAGCGCCAGCGCCTGGTGGGCAAACCCCAGTGGGATGCGCTGGAGCAGCGCTACACCGGAGACACCAGGGCACCGCAATGAGCGACTCTTTCTACCGCTGTGCGCCAGAACCGTGCGCACCGACCGCCGCGCCAAACTTGCAGCCCCGCGCGCTGTACGAGGCCCTTGCAGACCGTGTGCGCGACCGCATCCTGGCCCATGAACTGAGGCCGGGAGAGCCCATCAGCGAAACGGCCTTGATGCACGAATACGGCGTCAGCCGCACGCCGGTGCGCGAAACCCTCAAGTTGCTGCACCACGAGGGCTTGTTGACGGCGCGCCCCCGGCGGGGCATGTCGGTTCGCATCCTGGGCACACAGGAGCGCGAAGAAGCCATGCGCCTGCACCGCCTGCTGCAAACCCATGCCGCCGCCCATGGCGTGGCGTCCGGGGCGCAGCCGTGCCAGTCGTTGCTGGGCCGCATCCTGGGAATGACCGAACTGCACCTGCGGCTGGCCTACGGGCCGGCCTT
>NZ_JAQUAL010000075.1:10764-15368 GCF_028687295.1 Simplicispira sp. | reverse complement strand
GCCACATAGGTGCCGCTGGCCTGCTCGGAGGCCTGCACCGAGTGGCTGCCCGAGTGCGACCCCGAGCCGCTGTAGGGCCCGTGGCTGTAGCCGCCGCTGTGGCTGCCCTGGGCGCTCATCTGGCTGCTTCTTTGGTAGGTACCGGCCTCGAAGTATTCGGACACCCGCTGGGCGTAGGCCAGGTCGGTCACGGCGATCTTGGGCGCGTTTTGCGCACTGGCCGCGCTGCCCCAGACCAGTGCCGTGGCGGCCAGCACGGACAGCGCCGCGGTCAAGGTGGTTCTGCGTTGCATGGCGAGTCCTTTCAGCGCTTGCTGGTCTTGCGGATTTCTTTTTCATCCTGCCATTCGATGGTGCCCTCCTGCACGTCAAACAGCTTGAGCGTGAACTTGTAGTACACGTCTTTGGTGGCAGCGCTTTGCTTGACGATGCTGGTCAGCTCGCCCTCCATCTGGTACTTGGCTGCCGTCATCTGGCCCACCTTGGCCGTGGTGCCCTGCTTGTACAGGCCGCTCTGGTTCTGGCGCTGCAACTCGTCCACGCCCTGCTGCATTTCGTTGATGGAGCGCACAAAGCGCACCTTGCCCGACTTGACCAGCGCCGTCTGGATAGAGCTCATGACGTTGGTGGTGTCGATGTACTCGCTGGTCTTGTTCTTGACGGTAGAAATGGTCACCGTGGGCCGGCCCTGGAAGATGCCGGTTTCCAGCAGGCCGCCGGTCATCTTTTCGGCAATCATCTGCAAGTCGGTGGAGCCGAACTCATTGGTCACCAGCTCGACGGCCTTGGCGTCGCCGTAATTGACCTGGCGGTCAAAGCGCACCACCGGGGATGACAGGTTCTGGCAGGCCGACAGGGCCAGGCTGCTGGCGGCCAACGCCAGGACGAGCGCGCTGCGCTGGATGGTGTGTTGCTTCACAGTGTTTACTCCTCACTCAATCTATCTATCTGGGTCGATGCCGCTGTCAGCGCGGCTCCACGTTCATTTCCAGGCGCAGGTCCACGGCAGCGCCAGTGGGCGCCACGCTTTTGACCGTCTGCTGGCCCAGGCCCAGCACGGTCATCTGCTTCCAGGACTCGCCATCGCCCACCTGGTTGCCCACGTTGTCCAGCCAGCGGAAACGGTAGAACACGGTGCGGTCGCTGCGGCCCATGTTGGCCATATCGGCCTGCACCACCAGGATGTCGTTCTTGCGCACGAGGCGCATCTCGCGCACGGCAATGCCGTGGGCATCGCCACGCAAGGCCACTTTGGAGGCCACGGCCAGCGGTGTGGCGGGGTCGTGTTGCTGCGCCTGGGCGCAGCCGACCAGCGCCCAAAAGGCCACGCCGATGGCGGCCAGGGTGTGTCGGGGGGTCATGCGGGAAAAACTCCTTCAAAGTCAGCGGGCAACCGCCTGCGGTGCGGTGGCGGCGGGTTTGGCCGCAGGGCGCGGCGTGCGTGCGGGGCGCTCACGCCGCGCAGGCTTGGTGGCAGCTGGTGCGGCCACAGGCTCTGCCGCTGCGGGCTTGTCGGCCACGGCCACCAGTTGGCCCACGCTGGCCACATCGCCCGTCAGCACGCTGCGGTGGTAGAAGCGCAGCGGCACCAGGGCGTACTGGCCATCGATCTTGACGGGCTGCTCCAGCTCACGGCCATTGATGGTGATGCGGTGCTCGCCGGGCGGCAGGTAGCCGCGCGCCACATACACGCGCCCGGGCAGCATGCGCCACAGGCGGTCATCGGCCTGCTCGGTGGCCACCGAGGCCACGGCGCCGATCAAGCCGCCAATCAGGCCGCCATTTTTTTGCAGCTGGTCTTGCACCACGCCTTTGGCCACGGCGCGCGTGACGCCGCGCAGCACCATGCCAGGCATTTCATCCTTGAGCGCACGGCGCGCCATGACGTTCACGTCCACCACTTTTTCCAGCTTGAAGTCGTAACCGGCCACCGACACCTGGCCCAGCGGCGGGTCGTTCGAGGGCTCGATCACGGGGTAGGCAATGCTGGCCGTCACCATGCCCCGCCCCGTGGGCACGGGCAGCGTGAAGGCGATGGATTTGCGCGCGGGGGCATCGCCCGCTTCCACGATGAACAGCACATCGGTCATGCGCTGGCGGCGCTTCCACGTGAAACTGGCGCGGCTGTCGAGGCCGCGCAGGCCCTCTTCCAGCACCCCGGTTTCGGGCTTGAGTTCGATGGCTTTGCGGTAGCCGGGTGCGGCCAGACCGGGCTCGTTCATGGCCTCGTACAAAAAGCCCGCCAGGTAGTGGCTGAGTGCGTTCTGGTAGCCATTCTTGAGGGCCAGCACTTCAGGGTCGTTGAGGGTTTCGACGGGATAGCCGTTGATTTCCTTGCTGCCGGAGGTAGCGCCCTTGGACTTGGCCTCTTCCTCGGCCGCCAGGGTTTCTTTGGCACGGAACTCGGCGATGACGGCCTCGCGCTCGTGCGTGCGCTTGATGTCCACGCGGGCATTCTCAAAATCGCCCAGGGCCACGCGGTTGAGCGCCAGGCGCGTGGTGAGCCAGACTTTTTCGTAGTCCTGGCCTTCATAGACCTTCAGCCGCTCGCTGACCAGTGCCGCCCCCACGGTGCCCATGAGCTTTTGCGGATCGGTCTTGGCGGCCTCTTCCCATTCTTTGACCTTGTTATCGGCCAGCATGAAGGCGTGGTTGCTGTCTTCGTAGCGGCGGTCCAGGCGCAGCAGCTCGCCGCGTTCCATGTTGTAGAGCAGTGCGGTTTTTTGCTCTTCGGTGGTGGCCGATGCGTCCAGGCGGGCCAGCGCTGCCGATATGCCCTGCGTCTGGCCAGCGCTGTGTACGTCGCCGGCCAGCTTGTCGTGGCTTTGCATGCTGGCGCAGCCGGTCAGGGCCACGCTCAGCGCCAAGGTGCCCCAAACGCGGTTGCGGGGCAGAAAACGGTGATTCATGAATTTCCTTGCATGTCCATGGATGTGGGCACCAGAAAACCCCGACCGGGCCACTGGCACAGCAGCCGCCGGGCCAGGAAAGCGGGGGCCTGCGCGCGCCCTCCCGCGCGCACCAGCAATGCAAGCCGTCCTTCCCTCTGGCTCTGGGTTTTTTGGTTTTTTTGTGTCGCAGCGCGCCGCGCTCTGGTCAGGGCGGCAAGGCCCTGGGGCCCCGGCCTGTCTAGCGCAACAGCTGCCGTCTCAGGATGCCCGATCCCGCTTACCAGAGCCTTGCGCAAGGGCCCCAGGCATGCGGTACACCCACACCCGGCGCTCGCCTGCCAGGGCGATGTGCGCGTGCGCCGTGGCCTCGGGCACCGCAAACTCCAGGCTCACCAGCCAGGTGCCCGGTGCCATCTCAGCGCAGGCCTTGGCCCAGGCGCGGGGCATGCTCTCGGGGCGCTGGAACAAATACACCAGCGCATAAGCGCCCCAGTCGGCCTGCCAGATGTCGCCGCGTTCCACGTGGGCCCAGGGGCAGCGCCGCGCGCACAGCCAGCGCAACGGGCGGCTCCACTCCAGGCCGTGCAGCACGGCCAGCGGGTAGGCCTGGCGCAGGGCCATCAGGCCATCGCCCAGACCGCAACCGGCATCCAGCACCGCCGCGCCCGGCTCCACAGGGGCCACACCGGGCAGGTCGTTGAGGGCGTCGGGCGGGGTGGGAAACAGCGGCGCGTCTTTCCACGATTGCAGCGGGTACAGCAGCAGCAGACAGGCCAGCGGCAGCAGCCAGGCCCACGCGGGAAACGCCTGGGCCTGCGTGAGCGCCAGCGACAGCGGAAACCCGCCCGCAATGAACAATTTGCGCCACAGCGTATCGCCCCACAGGCTGATGAGCGCGCCCCACAGGCTGGCCGCCAGCAGCGTCCACAGCGGCGTCCAGCCACCGCGCTGCAACAGCAAAAACAGCAGCCAGGAGCTTGACCAGCCCAGCACGGCGGGCAGGGGCCAGGGCAGGTGCGGCAGCATGGGCAGCGGGCCTGTCAGCGGCGCTTAATCGGGGCGGCCGCGCAGCCGCTCGATCAGGCCGTTGAGCGCGTCCAGCGAGCCAAACTGGATGGCCAGCTCACCCACGTCTTCGGTGCGCGCGCCGCGCTTGACGCGCTTTTTCACGCGCACTTCCACCTCTGCCATGAGCAAGTCCGACAGCTCCTCTTCCACGCGCTGGATGTCGCGCGACTTGGCGGGCGCGGACTTGGGCTGCGCGGGGCTGAAATCGGTGCCCATCTTTTTCACCAGCGCCTCGGTTTCGCGCACCGACAGTTTTTTGGCGGCAATCTGGTTGCCTGCGGTGATTTGCGTGGCCTTGTCCAGCGCGAGCAGCGCGCGCGCGTGGCCCATGTCGATGTCGCCCGCCATGAGCATGGTCTGCACCGGATCGGCCAGATTCAGCAGGCGCAGCAGGTTGCTGGCGGCGCTGCGCGAGCGGCCCACGGCCTGCGCGGCCTGCTCGTGCGTCAGGCCAAACTCTTTGACCAGGCGCGACAGGCCCTGCGCCTCTTCCAGCGGGTTGAGGTCTTCGCGCTGGATGTTTTCGATCAGCGCCATGGCGGCGGCGGCCTCGTTGGGCACGTCGCGCACCAGCACGGGCACGCTGTCCAGGCCCGCCAGCTTGGCGGCGCGGTAGCGGCGCTCACCGGCAATGATTTCGTAGCG